>CAJCHX010000604.1 GCA_903970215.1 Acidobacteriaceae bacterium | reverse complement strand
ACGACGAGTGGGCCGTCGCACGGCGCTACATGAGCTCCGAAAGCCTCGCCCGGGCCAGACTCCACGTCATCGACGGCGACCCCGAGGAGGTGACCACCACCCCGGCCCTCCACGAAGCCATGTAAAACTACGAATCACAGGTTGATGTGGCGGCCATCGCACACCACTCCCATGGACGTGACCAAAGCTGATGGCCCGCATGGGCCACGCCAGCCTCCGGGCGGCGCTCATCTACCAGCACGCCTCGGCCGAGCGCGACAAGGTGATCGCCGAGCCCCTCGGAGCGCAGATCGGGAAGTCGCAAGAGGGCCGGGCCGACGCGGCCTCATGAGGCCGCGATTCTGTGCAGCCGGTCGGCCTGTCTGTCCGCCGTGTCTGCATAGCGACGTGTTCCTCCTGGCTGGCCGCAAGCCAAGCTCCAGCGGATCGATCGACGTCAAGCTCGCTCGGGGACCCGCAGCGGGTTGGTGGCTGCAAAGTGGCACGGAATGGGATCCAGTGGTCGC
Source organism: Acidobacteriaceae bacterium (assembly GCA_903970215.1). Lineage (GTDB taxonomy): Bacteria > Actinomycetota > Actinomycetes > Mycobacteriales > Mycobacteriaceae > Tsukamurella. The sequence continues at coordinate 9,058 of CAJCHX010000604.1, read as the reverse complement.
CTGCAAAGTCGGCCGTCAAACCGTCCGCAACAGCTCCTTGACAGGCAACAACCGCGCCAGATAGTCGGCAAGCGCGGCGTTGATCAGCACGTTCACGCTGACGCCACGCTCCTTGGCTGACAGCTTGAGTTGCTCGTCCAGCTCCGGAGGGATGCGAAGCGCCTTCGTGATCCGTCCATCGGGATACTCGCGAGGTCGAGCCATGCGAGAAACGGTAACGAAGAGTGCCACGTAAGTGGGGGATACTGCGAACGTTCGCGCGGCTGGGTGAGTAAACGCGCGTAAGGTTGGAGGTTCCGGATACCACTAACCGCTGGTATCCCCCAAAGCTGCTGCGGTGCGGGCCTACGCTTTTCACTGCCGGCGACCCCTGGGCTTCCCGAACGGCAAGCCCCGCCCGAGCAGGAAGGAGGTAACCCAATGGCAGATCGACGCGCTGGACCCCGCCAGGGGCCGTACGTGCCGAGCCCGAGCGGCGGAACTGAACCCCGTTCGCGCAATAAGGACGGCACCTGGCGCCACAAGCGGAGTGATGCGAAGCCTGCATCGCCGAAGCCAACGCCTGCGCCCCGCAAGGGCAAGTGACTCCTCCTCCGGTAGCTGATACCGGAGGAGGAGTCGGGAGTTCGGGCCCTGGGGTTGCCACGACCGTCGCGTGCAACGGCATGGTGACACCGGGGCCTGGCTCGCTGCAAAGCGGGGCGTCGCCGACCGTGTGGCTGCGGGGCCGCACCTGGCTCGCCCAGAACAAGGAGCTCGGGCAGCACATGGGGCCGTCATGACGTCACGTCCCAGCGCGGCGACTCGACACGATTGCGCTCGTATATGCGCCTCGAAGGGGGCCAGTACCGCTTCACGTTCGAGCCCAACCTTGAGAAGGTCGTCCTCGAACGTGAGGGCGCCATCACCGACGACCGCATCGAGACCCTCCTCCGGGAGGTCGTCGCCACCGAGACACCGGGTCGACCCGCACTCCGAGCCGAGCCGAGAATCACCTCCTCCACCACCTGCCCGACACCGCCCAGCTGGCGCTCGGCATCGTCGACTTCGACCACCGGATCGGCCCCGGGCGTACCGAGGAGACGGTCCACTTCGCCCGCGAGGTGCTCGAGCACCGGGGCAACAGCTGGCGCACCAATCGCAACGCCGGCCTACTCGTCGCTGCCGACGCTCCGGCGCTGGCCAAGGCCCGGGGGACGAGCCGCACGCTCATCGCGCTGGCCGACTTGAAGGGCGAAGGCCACCGCCTCGCCCGGTTCAACGCCGAGCAACTCGAGCAGCTCGACAAGTGCAGCTCCAACGCCGAGCAACGGCTCCCCCAACAGCTCGTCATGGCCTACCGCCACCTCCTACTCCTCGGCGAGACCGACGAGGGAGGTGCCCACCTCCACCACATCGATCTCGGCCCGGCCGGAGCCACGACCACGATCACCGACCGTGTCTTTGAGTACCTTCGCAGCAGCGACCGCCTGATCGAGACCACCCTGGCGCCGGCCGCCCTCCTGGGACTCGTCCCCGACGGTGCCGAGGCGATCGAGCTGGGCAACCTCCTCGGCTACTTCTATCGGCCGCCCCGTCTGCCCAGGCTGGCCGGACCCGATGTGCTCCGCCGGGCACTGGCCGACGGCGTCACCAAGGGACTACTTGGCCTAGCGAGCGGCGCAGCCTGGAACGCCCCCGACGCCGTGGTCCGCTTCGCCGAGGCGCAGGACCCGTCGGAGATCGAGTTCCAGGCCGGCACCTGGCTCGTACGAGCCGGCGCAGCCAGGGCCCTCAGAGCGGACGAACGGGAGCCGACACAGCCGAGACCGTGTCGCCCCCCATCCCTGTCGCCGTCGATCGGCCCGATGCACCGCCGGGCCGGACGCAGCCGGCGGCGGTGTCTCCGACCGCTACATTGCCGTCCGTCACCTTCCGGATCAGCCACGTGCCTGCTTCCAAAGCACGGGACGTCGTCAAGGGTTGCTGTGATCCCTCTCGCTGCCGTCAGCCCCGATCTCGAGCTCGACATGGTCATCCGCGCCGACGGCGAGATGGCCGGCATGCCCAAGGAGACTCTCAACCTGATGGTGCTTGAGGGTCTGTGCCAACTCGGGCTCACGGATGTTGATTGCAGCTCGCCCGATGTCGACAACTCATAGGTGAGCGAGAGGAGAACCATGACTTTCCGGTACTACAAGAGCCCGACCGGCGATCAAGTGTTCGTCGAGGCGGAGTGTTACAAGCGATGGTCCGTTGTTGGGCGATCCAAGCATAGACCGGTAGCGCTTGACGTGAGCACGCTCTCGGGCACGAAAATCACTCGAGACGAAGCCGTCGACATCGTGGGAGAAGATCACATCACGTCCGCTGAGGTGTGGGCCCAATCCGGCCGGTAGGCCGGCGCCCGGTTGACGTCCCGTGTCGTGGTGTAGCTCGACGGTTGCCGGCGGCAAGTGGTCGGCGTGGTTGTTCGAGTATCTCAGGCGGTGACGGCGAGGGGTGTCTCGACGGTCGGGGCGGGGCCGGGTACGTGGAGCTTGGCCATTGATTCTTCTGAGAGGTAGCGGCGCTCGGCGACTTGCCATTCGTCGTGGGCTTCGACGACACCCTCGCCTTCACGCAGGTGGCATCGGCGAAGACGTAAGGGAACGCCCCGTCGAGGCGGCGAGTGCGGAACACCTCGCGATCCCGATCGAGCTCGGCGCAGATCCGAGACACCTCCGACTTGGAGATCCCCGACGCCGCCCCGAGCGCTTTGACCAAGTCGTCGACCTTGAGGGTGCTCACGCCGTGCACCCACGCCTCCATCACCACCGCGAACAGGGCCCGGTCGATACGGCGTCGCCGCTCGAGGATGGCCGGGAAGAACGACCCGGTCCGCAGCTTCGGGATCCCAAGCTTTACGTCGCCCGCTGCGGTCGACACCAGCTTTGGGCGGTGCCCGTTGCGCTGCGCCAGGCGGCTATCGGTCCGTGCGCCACGGGCGGCGCCGATCACCAAGGCGAGCTCGGCTTCGATCAGCTCTTGAAGCACCCAAGCGACGCTCGTGCGGACGGTGTCGGTCATCTCGCCGGCCTTCACAGCCGCAAGCAGGTCGGATAGGTCATGATCGGTGAAGGTCACCGGCGTGTTCTCCTTCGTGCGTTCTGCCAGGAACACGACGAGCTTCACGCCGGTGACCCACCTCCCAGGTGGACCCGCCAGCTATACCACTACAAGGGACACGATCCGGCGCGGTCACTTCCATGGGAGTGGTGTGCGATGGCCACCACATCAACCTGTGATTCGTAGTTCTACTTTGGCCGCTCGGGCGGGGGCGGAGGGCGGCCGGCGCTTCCGCGGAAGCGCCCCCGAACCGAGCCGCAGCCAGGTCCAGCTCACGTCTCGGGTCGCTGACCCTCGACTACCGAGGGTGAAGCACCCGAAAGCCCCGGCCGACGCTGACCGGACAGCCGCCGGCGCTTCCGCGGAAGCGCCCCCCGGCAGCCGGCCCGGACCGGAGTCGAGCCCGCTACCGCGCTTCCGCGGAAGCGCCCCAACCGAGCTGCGGCCGGGTCCAGCTCACGTCTCGGGTCGCTGACCCTCGAGTACCGAGGGTGAAGCACCCGAAAGGGTCACGTCCATGGGAGTGGTGTGCGATGGCCGCCACATCAACCTGTGATTCGTAGTTTTACATGGCTTCGTGGAGGGCCGGGGTGGTCACCTCCTCGGGGTCGCCGTCGATGACGTGGAGTCTGGCCCGGGCGAGGCTTTCGGAGCTCATGTAGCGCCGTGCGACGGCCCACTCGTCGTGTTGTTCGGCGAGCACCGCGCCGACGAGGCGGACGATGGCGGCCCGGTTCGGGAAGATCCCGACGACGTCGGTGCGCCGGCGGAGTTCTTTGTTGAGCCGCTCCTGGGGGTTGTTCGACCAGATCTGGCGCCAGTGCTCCTTGGGGAACTCGGCGAACGCGAGGAGGTCACCGCCGACATCGACGAGCATGTTCGCTGCGTCAGGGAACCGGTCGGTGAGTTGCTCGACGATCCGGGCGTGCTGGGCCAGGACCTGGTCGCGGTCGGGCTGATCGAAGATCGACCGGACCAGCGTGGCGACGAGGGACTGGTGGATCTTCGGGACTCGGGTGAGAAGATTCCTCATGAAGTGGGTCCTGCAGCGTTGCCACGAGCTGCCGGGCAGGACCGCCTCGATGGCCCCCTTGAGGCCCTGGTGGGCGTCAGACACGACAAGGGAGACCCCGCAGAGCCCTCGGGCGACCAGGGACCGCACGAACGCGGTCCAGCCGGCGCCGTCCTCGCTGGTGATCACGTCGAAGCCCAGGATCTCCCGGTGCCCGTCACCGTTGACGCCCGTGGCGCACACGACCGCGACGTTCACGATCCGTCCGCCTTCGCGGACCTTCTGGGTGAGAGCGTCGAGCGCCACGTAGGTGTAGGGGCCGGCGTCAAGCGGCCGGGACCGGAACGCCTCGACCTCCACATCCAACGACTTGGCCAGCTCGGAGACCTGGGACTTCGATATCGACTCGATCCCCAACTGGGCGACCAGGCCCTCGACCCGACGGGTCGACACGCCCCGCACGTAGCACTCCGCCACCACCGCAACCATGGCCCGCTCCGCCCGCCGGCGCGGCTCGAGCAGCCAGCCGGGGAAGTAGGACCCGGACCGCAACTTCGGGATGGCCAGGTCGATCGTCCCGGCCCTGGTGTCCCAGTCCCGATGCCGGTATCCGTTGCGGGAGTTGACTCTCTCGGGGCTGCGCTCGCCCCAGTTCGCTCCGCACACACTGTCGGCCTCGGCCGACATCATCAGCTCCGCGAACGTCTTGACCATCTCGCCCAGCAGCTCCACGCCGCCAGGGGACTCCAGATGCTTGCGCATCACCTCGAGCGCGTTCAGGCTGTTGTCTGTCACCGCATCTCCTCTCCAGTGTCGTCTTCTCAGGGACTTGCTGTTGAGGTTGATGCGGTGGCCGTCGCCGGTGGGGGACCTCAGCCCGTCAAGACCTCAGACCGCCACCTCGTACACCACCCCCGTGGACGCAACTTCAGCTTTCGGGTGCTGGCGCCAGTGCCGGCGGCGAGGGTGTTGCCGGTGTGGCGCAGGTCGTGGAACACCAGCCCGTCGATCTTGGTAAGCGCTCTGCGCCACTGGCGCCCGAAAGCCTCGGCGTGGAACGGTTGCGTCCCGTCGGCGCTCTTGTCGGCGGGGAAGACGAGCGCCTCGGGGCCGTGGTCGCCGACGAGCGCGAGGTGGACCCTCATCTCCTCGACGATCGGGGCGGGGATGGCGACGGTTCGGGCTCCGACCCGGCTCTTCGGGCGAGTGAAGCGGGCTGCCCCGCTGCGGTCCCGTTGCACGTTGCCGCCCTCGGGGGCCCGAGGACGTTGGCCCTTTCGAGGTGAGGCGCTTGCGGCGCAAGGCACGCAGCTCGCCGAAGCGCAGGCCGGTGAACGCTGCGAGGAGGACCAGTCGTCGGTAGCGGGGCGTGATGACGTCGGCGATCCCGTAGACCTGCTCGACGGTCACCGTGGAGCGTTCGGGGGTGTTATCGGCACCGGCACCCTTGATGCGGCAGGGTTGGGTGCGATGAGCCGGTCCTCGACCGCCGTCTTGAGGATGGCTCGCAGGAGCCAGTAGGTCTTCGGGGCCCCGGCCGTGCCCGTCGGACCACTGGAGCGGGACTAACAGCGGCGGACGGCCAGGACCGAGGTGTCCGCCAGCGGGGTGGCGCCGAAGGCCGACTTCAGGTGCAGGCGGAGGAGGCCCTCGTAGTCGTTCCGTGTGCGCATGGCCAGGTCGTGGCGGCCGCGATCCACTCATTCGCGTAATTGCCAAAGGTGATCCTCCCCTCTCGATGGCCGGCGTCCTGTGCTTCGAGGGCGTTGCGCAAGGCGGCGTTGGCATCGGCCTTCTGGGCGTAGCTGCCGAGCGAGATGTGCCTGCCGTTGACGAGCATCCAGGCCTGCCACCGGCCGCTCGGCAGCTTGCGGACCGCTCCCGTGCCCCGGTCCCTCGGCGCCGTGCCACAGCACGAATCCAACCCGTGATGGCACGCTGACGGAACGCGGGTAGATCGACGGTCCGCCGCCGAGGACCGGCAGACCATCAAGCAGCACCTGACCAGGACTTTTGTGCGAGTACCCCCAACGGGATTCGAACCCGTGCTGCCGCCTTGAAAGGGCGGTGTCCTGGGCCGCTAGACGATGGGGGCAGGCGGTGAGCGCAGCCTACTGAGGCAGCGTCGGTCGCCCCGCGCCGGGGGCACTTCTGCGGACGCGCCCGACCGGCCGGGAGCGTCGCGGCCGGCGTGAGGGCTGGCAACGCCGAGAGGGCCAGCCGACGGGTCCGGCCCGCTCAGGTGGAGAGGTCCCACTCCGTGCCCCCGGGGGTGTCGCGCACCTCCACGCCGGCGCCGACGAGCGCGTCGCGGATCCGGTCCGAGTCGGCGTAGCGCTTGTCCGAGCGCGCCGCGGTCCGCTCGGCGAGGAGCGCGTCGACGAACGGGCCGACCACCGAGCGGGGGTCGCGTGCGCCGGTGCGGGCGAGCTCGCCGAGGCGGACGACCATGCGCCGGAGTGCGGCGGTGGCCCGGTCACCGGCGTCGGACTGGGTGGTGTCCCCGGCCCACGCCCGCATCGTGTCGTCCAGCTCCAGCACCGCTCGCACGGCGGCGTCGACGTCGGGCTCGGCGATGGCGGCGTCGAAGGCCGCCTCGATCCGGCGGATCTCGGCGTGCAGCGGGGTGGGCGCACCCGACGCCTCGGCCGCGACCGCTGCGGCCGGCGCCGAGGCGTCGGGCTGAGCCTGCGAGCGAGCCGGGCGGGCGGAGGAGGACGGGCCCACGAAGCCGGGATCGCACAGGTCGGCGATGGCCACGGTCTGGCCGCCCTCGAGCGTGCGGCTGACCCCGTGGCGGCGGACCGTGACGGTGCCGATCCCGATCACCGACGCCGTGCCGGCATCGAGGTCGAGGACGCAGCCGGTGTGCTCGTCGACGCCGAGGATCCACCCCCCGTCGGTCAGCTGCTCCTCCATGACCCGCAGCCGGCGCTCGCCGACGTAGCAGTAGCGGGTGTCGTGGTGGCCGCCTTCGGCGTTGTCGTAGTGGGGGATCACCGAGACGTCCTCGCCGAGGTAGGGCGCCAAGAGGTCGAGGCCCTCGGCCCAATACGGGTCGTCGCCGGACTTGTAGATCTCGTAGACCGGCACGCTGCGCCGTCCGAGGGTGAGGGCGGCGGCGCTGGCGAAGACCACGGCGCCGCCGTGGGCCAGCTTGTCGGCCAGGAGGTCGGGCAGCTCGCCGCCGCGCCACTGGCGCAGCGAGTAGGTGGGGCTCCCGGGGCCGGCGAAGACCCAGCGCGCCCCGGCCACCGAGGCCAGGGCCTTCGTGACGGCCACGGGATCGTCCTCGGTCGGGCGCCGCAGCTCGGCGACCTCGACGGGACGGCCGATGCTGTTGCGGAAGTACTCGACCGCCTTGGCCGAGATCTCGTCGGCGTTCTCCTGGAACCCGTAGGGGGTGTCGAGGAGCACGGCGGGGACCGGGTCGGGCCCCAGGCGCTCGAAGAGGGCCCGGTGCGGCTTGATCATCGTCGGGGCGGTCTCCCCCGAGCCCATGAGGACCAGCAGGCGGGGGGTCACGAGAAGATCCGCCCGTCCGCCGCTGCGTCGATCAGCTCCGCGATCCGGTCGGGGAACTGGGCGTGCAGGTCGTGGTCGCCGGCGATCCACACGGTGGCGGAGGTGGCCAGAGCGGCCTCGGCGGTGGCCACGGCGTCCCGCTTGGCCGACTCGAAGCGGGCCGGGGCGGTGGACGGGTCGCCGGCGGGGACCATGAGGACCGGCACGTGCACGTCGGGGTAGCGCTGCGGGGGGTGGTGCTCCCAGAGCTGGCGGACGATGGCCATGTGGCGGGGGAGGGTCAGCCACGGCGCGACCGTCCCGTCGGGGCGGACCTCGACGTTGCCGAGGGAGCCGGTGATGCCCGTCTCGGGCCAGTCGGCGTGGGCCCGCCGGAAGTAGGCCTCCATGTCGGCGGCGGGGGTGCCGGCGAAGGCCGGGGGTGTCAGGGTGGCCTCGGCGGTGGGCCAGTCGGCGAAGCTCGTCGACAGCTCGATGGTGCCGCCGTCCACCAGGACAGCGGCGACGACGCGCCCGGGTTGGCGGGCGGCCAGTTCGAGGACGACGTTGGCACCCCAGCTCTGCCCGGCCACCACTGCTCGCTCCCAGCCGAGCCCGTCGAGCACGGCGACCAGGTCGTCGGACAGAGTCGCCCAGTCATAGCCGTCGTCGGGCTTGTCGGAGTGGCCGTGGCCGCGCTGGTCCACGGCCGCAACGGGATGGCCGAGTCCGACCAGGTGGGCGGCGACCCCGTCCCACAAGCGCGCGTTGGAGGACAGGCCGTGCACGAGCAGGGCGGGAAGCCCCGTCGGCGCCGGACCGGACGGGGCCGGGATGCGCAGCGCCAGCTCGACCCCGCCGGTGGCCGGCAGGCGCCGCTCCTCGAAGGTCACCTCAGCCGGCGGCATCGGGACCCGCCGTGTCGATGGCGAAGCGGATGACCACCCGCTGTTCGCGCTCCATGGCGGCGCGGAACTCGTCCCAGTCGTCGTGCTCGCCGGCGACCTGGCGGTACAGGCCGACGAGGTCGTCCATGGCGTCGGGGAGCGCCACGATCTCCGCCCGGCCCTCCGCCACGATCCACCGCCCGAAGAACTCGTCGGGCAGGGCGCACAGCGTCGCTCGAGGATCTCGGGTCAGGTTGCGCACCTTGTAGGCCGGCCGGCGGCTCGAGATGACCACCCGCCCTGCGTCGTCGACGCCGTGCACCACCGGCGACGGCTGGGGGCTCCCGTCGCCCTTGCGGGTGACGAGCACCGAGTGGTGGTGCTCCCGGAGGAAGCGGCGGGCGTCGTCGGGGTCCATGGGCCTCAATCGTCTCGCGACAGCGCAGCCACCACACACTCCTGCAGGTAGCCGAGGAAGTAGTAGAGGGTGTGCTCGTCGCTCTGGTGGGTGGTCACGTCGTCGTCGTCGCTCACGTCGAGGCGGGTGCCGAGCAGCAGCCGCAGGCTG
>CAJCHX010000603.1 GCA_903970215.1 Acidobacteriaceae bacterium | reverse complement strand
CAGGTGACGGTACAGGAGCAGTGACTTGCTGTCAACAGTAAGCAGCCAGCAGCCTGGTGCAAGGTGGATGAGCAGGGAGTGCCGGTTTTCGGGCGGTCGTCGCGTCTCGCCGTCGCGGTGATCGGACCGCCCGAGGGGTAGGTCCCCCGCAGGGACGAGAGCGCCTCCCATCAGGTCCTCGGACCACTTGGAGGGCGGCAGCTGTACTGCCGGTGCGCGTGCACCCTCGGCCGACCTGCGTCCGTCTGGTACCGGGCACGTGGCGGGCACGACAGCTACCCGCCGAGCCGCCCGGCATGCTTCCCGACGACGCACGTCGTGGTCAGGCGAGTGGAGGTGATGGGACTTGAACCCACGACTTCTACGTTGCGAAGGCAGATCCGGTGGAAATCGGCGGATGGCTACGGACTGTTTGTGCTGGTCAGAGCGTTGCGCACAAAACGGTGGACGCCTCCGGATCGACTGGCGCGCGCGATAAACGCGCGATGGCGACGTGCTCCCTGGCGCTGCCGCTGGCGTGGCCTCCACAACGTCGTCGCTCCGCTCCTCGGACCTGCCGTTGCGCCTCCCGCGCACCACCGGGTCCGAGACACGGGGAGACACGACCGGTTGCAGTCGCACCAGACCAGGAGGCCCAGGCGGTCGATCGGGGCCGTTCAGCGATCCTGGGCCCTTGCCGGGCGCCCTCGTCTACGTGTCTTCGGGCCTCATTGAGAGGCTGCCGTCGTCGCCGATCGTGACTCGGGTCCAGTCGTCGATCCAATCGTCGTCCTCGTGCCAGTCCTTCGGGCTGCTGTCGAGGCGGACGACGGGGTTGAGCCAGAAGGTCTCGTCGGGCTCCCATCGGACCAGCGTGGTGCGTCCGCCGGTGACGGGGAGGAGCCTTTGGGAGGCTTCGAGAAAGCCGGTGACGGTGAGGTGGACGCCGTCGAAGTCGGCGGCCATGACCGCCCAGTCTGGGAGCAACCAGGCGCCGGTCCAGCCCGTCGGCTCCCACCAGGGCCCTCGGCGGGTGAGGGTGACGTCGCGGGGGTAGCGGTCGACGAGGGAGACCCAGGCGTCGGTGCCGGTGATCTCGTAGATGCGGGCGGCACGGTCCACGTGCAGGTCCCAGTACCTCGGGTGGTGGCTGCCGTCGCCGTGCCAGTCCCAGATGAGGCTGAGTGCGGGGAGGGCTGGCCGTCCGGGCACCGAGCGCGATGTCCGCCACGGTGTCGGTGGGCATGACCAGTCACACCAGTCAACGTTTTCCATGCGCGCTGCGGGTGGGAAGCCGACCGGGTCGTGTCTGTTCAGGCGCTCCTCGCGCTCGGCTTCGTCGGCCATGGTGCGGGACAGTTCGCCTCGCACGTCGGGATCAGGCGGTTCGTAGGTGTCGCCGGCGACGTCGCGGGCGTCGGCGAGATGCTGATCAGCGGAGGCGCACGGCGATGACCACCACGCTGTCCCCGGCGAGAGGAGGAGGGCCTCGGCGACGGGCCGCAGGACGGTGGTCTCACGCTCGCCGTCGGGCGGGGTGTCGTCGGGCTCCGGCCAGATGTTCTTCCCGGCCATGTGCAGCGCACGCACCAGGCGCCCGTCGTCGGCGGCGGCGAGGAGCCGCCGGTAGTTGCCGGTGTCGACGATGTCGGTGAGCTCCTCGAGCAGCTGCGCCGGTGTCGGTTCGGGCCGACCCGAGAAGCGATGCCAGTGCCACGGCATCACGACCGGACCGAAACCCGGAGCTGTCGCCAACCCATGACACAATGCCCGCCCCACCGGCCCGGCCAGCACACGGTCGATCGCCGACCCGAGCCCCGCCGGCTCCGGCTGACTCAGGGCTCTGCGCCCCTTGCGGCTCCACCATGCCGGCCTGCGACCTCACCGTCCGCGCTGGCGCTGGATGCGGCCCTGACGGCAGTGCCCCGGCTTCGAGCACCGCTGGTCCGTGCGGCGGTCACTGTGCTGGCTCGCGCCACCAAGTCGGCGAAGCCGTCGTGGGTCCCGAGGTGTTCGACTTCGTCCCAGCCGGCGGTGTCGGGTCCGTAGACGGCGAGAGCGTTGATGTTCTGGGAGCGCATCACCCTGGGCCGGACCGAGCCCACCGGCCTTCGAAACCGCCTGGCCCGCTCCTCCCGGCCGACCGGACCGTAGACGGCTTCACCTCTCACGTTAGACACTGATGCATCCCCGCTCTAGCCGCTTTTCCTGCCTGACCTCAACTCTTCAGTCCATCGTAGCGAGACCTCTGGTCGGGGCCCGAACAGAATACTGGCCTCATCAATGAGCTGTTCGAATGTACGTCCCGACAGATACACGCCGCCCTCCCGACTGATATCCCTTGCCCTAACACCGGCGGAGGAGCGTTCGATGTGAAACACTGCTTCAGACCGTCCTTCATATTGCGAAGGCTCGATGACGTACTGCACAAGGACCGGTGCCCTCCCGAACGTCTCAAGGCCTGCTGCAATCTGATCATTAGCTGCATCAATGGCCGCATCGAGAGTCAGTTCGTCGGTGACGAGCTCGCCTTCTCCTCGGCTCGCTGGATCTCGCAAACGGCCGGGAGAGAACTCCAGGCGCACAGCCCAGCCGATCTCGGATCTGAGCACCAATGCGGTGACTACCTTGCCCACCCGTCGTTTGGAGAGAACTACCATAAGGCGACATTACCATGCTTCCCGTAGGGGTCTTCAAGCCAACTAGTTTGAAAGGAGACGAATTTCGAAGCTACAGAAGCCAGATTCCACTTCCAGGTCTCGGACCGTCTTGATCTCTGGTATCGCCCCACAGCTCGACCTAGTGGACCCATCGTGTTTGCTCAAGCCCTCCCGAGAACACCAACCAGAACAGCCTCCGTCAAACCCAGGCCGAATCAAACACGCTCATGCGGCAGTCGCTGAGGCGATGGGCGTGGACCGAGGCGATATCTCCCGCCTTTGGCGGCGAACCGATCTGTTGTTCTCCACGCTGCGTCGCGTCGTCAACGTGGACGCCGGCGAGCTTCGCCCTCGTGGCTACCCATCCCGACGACGACGTCGAGCTCCTGGTCGGAAACCCGGGCGTCCCTACCCCCACACTTCGACAAGCTGCTGGACCGGGCCATCGCCAACCGCCCTGCTCGACCTGCTGCTCCACCCACGCCCCTGTCCTCGTCACCGACGGCGACAGCATCCTC
>CAJCHX010000602.1 GCA_903970215.1 Acidobacteriaceae bacterium | reverse complement strand
TTGAGCTGCTGCTCGAGCGCAGCGATGTCGATCCCCTCCAGACCCGGCGGCAGCTCATTGAGTCCCTTGGGCATGCCCGACAGATCCATTCCAGCGGGCAGCCCGGGCATTCCGCCCGGCATGCCCGGCATCATGCCGGGCATCGAGCCCCGGACCCTCGGCGGCGTCGGACCGCGCCCGGTCGTCTTCTTGCCCTTCTTGCCCTTCTGCTTACGCTTGGGGATCCGGCGCGGACCACCCATGCCGCCGGCCATGGCCGACATCATCTTGCGGGCCTCGAAGAACCGATCGACCAGCTGGTTCACGTCGGTGACGGTGACGCCCGATCCCTTCGCGATGCGCAGTCGGCGGGACGCGTTGATGATCTTCGGGTCGGTGCGCTCGGCCGGGGTCATACCGCGGATGATGGCCTGGATCCGGTCCAGCTGCTTGTCGTCAACCGCGGCCAGGGCCTCCTTCATCTGGCCCGCGCCGGGCAGCATGCCCAGCAGGTTCCCGATGGGGCCCATCTTGCGGATCATCAGCATCTGGTCGAGGAAGTCCTCCAGCGTCAGCTCGCCCGAGGTGATCTTGAGCGCCGCCTCCTCGGCCTGCTGCTGGTCCATGACCTGCTCGGCCTGCTCGATCAGCGACAGGACATCGCCCATGCCCAGGATCCGGGAACTCATCCGGTCCGGGTGGAAGACGTCGAAGTCGTCGAGCTTCTCGCCGGTCGACGCGAACAGGATCGGTTTACCGGTGATCTCCCGGACACTGAGCGCGGCGCCACCGCGGGCGTCGCCGTCGAGCTTGGTGAGCACCACGCCGGTGAATCCCACGCCGTCCGCGAACGCCTGCGCCGTGGTGACCGCGTCCTGGCCGATCATGGCGTCGAGGACGAACAGCACCTCGTCGGGGTTCACAGCGTCGCGGATCGCTGCGGCCTGCGCCATCAGCTCCTCGTCGATGCCCAGGCGGCCGGCGGTGTCGACGATCACCACGTCGTGCTGGCGCGTCAGGGCCTCGGCGATGCCTGAGCGGGCCACGTCGACGGGGTTCGCGGCGCTCACACCCAGCGTTCCCTCGCCGCCGACCGAGGTTCCCGGATGGGGTGCATGCACCGGCACCCCGGCACGTTCGCCGACGATCTGCAGCTGGCTGACAGCGCCCGGACGCTGCAGGTCACACGCCACCAACATCGGGGTGTGGCCCTGCTTGCGCAGCCACGCCGCCAGCTTGCCCGCGAGCGTCGTCTTACCGGCGCCCTGTAGGCCCGCCAGCATGATCACGGTGGGCGGCGTCTTGGCCAGATTGAGGCGGCGGGTCTCGCCACCGAGGATGCCGACCAGCTCCTCGTTGACGATCTTGACGATCTGCTGCGCCGGGTTCAGCGCAGCCGAGACCTCGTGCCCCTTGGCCCGTTCCTTGACGCGCGCGACGAACGCACGGACGACGGGCAACGCGACGTCGGCCTCGAGCAGGGCCAAGCGGATCTCGCGACACGTCGCATCGATATCCGCGTCGGTCAGCCGCCCCTTGCCACGGAGGTCCTTGAGCGCGCCTGTGAGGCGATCGGAGAGGGAGTCGAACACGCATCCACCCTATCGGCTGCCCAGCTCGTCCGGGGTGGGAGGCGGCTCGGTGGCCGGTACGACCCCTAGGATCGCCTCCTCCACCTCGGAACGGAACCGCTCCTGATCGCCCGCCGGCGGCTCGAGGCAGAAGGTGTCGACCACCGATGCGCCGTGCGTGACGACGCGCGCCCAGGCCACGTCGGCCCCCATCCGCTCGAGGATGGCCGCGACCTGTGCCAGCAGTCCCAGCCGGTCGCCCGAGCGGAGTTCGAGCAACACCGTCCCGTGCGATCCCTTCTCATCCGCCCCCGACGGGTGCCCGTCGAGCCATAGCAAGCGGGCCGGAGCGGGCGAGCGAAGCGGCGGGGCGGTCTCGGCGACGCCGACGGGCGGTTGGGCGTCGCGTTCGCGCGCCTCCAACTCGGCGAGCACGTCGCTACCCCCCTGCAGCGCGGCGACGAGGCGTTGGCGCACGACCGCCTGATCGGGCGGCGTGCCGAACCCGGGGACCACCACGAACCGGCTCACCGCCGCGCCCGACAGACGAGCCACGGATGCATCGTGGACTCGCATACCGGTCAGCGCGAGCACCGCGGCCGTACGAGCGAGCACCCCACGCCCGTCGGGGCTGACCACGGTGACCACGTAGGTGTGCGGACCGCGTTCGGGGGCTGACGCGATCAGCACTTGCGTACCACCGGTGGCGGCGACCTCGGCGATCTCCGCCGGGATCGGCTCGGGTTCGGGAAGTGGCTCCCCGGCCATGACCAGCCGGACACGACGAACCAGGTCGCCGATCAGCGAGCTCTTCCAGTCCCCCCACACCCCCGGGCCGGTAGCCAGCGAGTCCGCTTCGGCAAGGGCGTGCAGCAGCTCGAGCAGGGTCGGGTTGCCGCCGAGAGCGGTCACGACCCGCTCGACGGTGGCGGGATCGTCGAGGTCGCGCCGCGTGGCCACCTCAGGCAACAGCAGGTGGTAGCGCACCATCGCCTCGATCAGCGCGGCGTCGTCCTCGGGCAGCCCGATGCGTCGGCACACCTGCGCGGCGATCTCGGCGCCGACGATGCTGTGGTCACCGCCTCGGCCCTTGCCCAGGTCGTGCAGCACCGCGCCGAGCACCAGCAGATCGGGGCGGCTGACGCGGGTGGCGAAACTCGCCGCCCGCGCCGCGGTCTCGACCAGGTGCCGGTCCACGGTCCAGGTGTGAATCGCGTCCCGGGGCGGCAGGTCCCGCACCGCACCCCACTCCGGCAGCAGCCGGCCCCACAAGCCCGTGCGGTCGAGCGCCTCGATCACGGGGACGCTGCGCCTGCCCGAGCCGAGCAGCAGGACCAGGTCGTCGAGGGCTTCTGCGGGCCACGGCTCCCGGGGTTCCGGGGCCGAATCGGCGAGTCGCATGAGGGTCGCCGCCGAGATGGGTAGGTCATTCGCCGCGGCCGCTGCCGCGACGCGCACCGTCAGGCCCTGATCGCGTGAGGGTTGAGCGTCGCGAGCGAGCACCACCTCGCCCGCCTGCTCGACCACCCCCTCCGCCAACGGCCGCCGGGCCGGTGCCCGCCGGATTCGCGCAATGCCCTTGCGGGGCAAAGCGTTCCCGGCGGTGCGGATACCCACGTCCACCGCGAAGCTCACCGTGCGCGCGCTGTCGCTGATGGTGCGCGCCAAGTCGAACCGGTCACCGACGCGCAGCGCCGCGCCGATCTCGTCGGCGTCTTGGGCCCGCAACTGGTCACGAGCACGTCCCGAGATGCGGTGCAGTTCGGTGCGCACGTCCAGCAGCCGCTGATGTGCGTGCGCGAGATCACCACTGGTGCTGGACAGCGTGGGCATCGCGTCGGTCAACTGCGCGATCGACAACGCTTGCAGGAGCTGCACATCGCGCATGCCGCCGCGCCCGTTCTTGAGGTCCGGCTCGGCGCGGTGGGCGATCTCGCCGCTCCTGCGCCACCGGTCTCTGGCTTGGCCGACCAGCTCGTCGAATCGGCCGCGGATGTCGGCCCGCCACTGCTTGCGGATGCCCGCGATCAGCAGTCGGGTCAGTTCCTCGTCGCCCACGATGTGCCTCGCTTCGAGCATGCCGAGTGCGGCGCTCATGTCGCTGGACGCGACCTGCAGGGCGTGCGGGACGGTACGGACGCTGTGGTCGAGTTTGACGTGGGCATCCCACAGCGGGTACCAGATCTTCTCCGCGGCGGCGGTGACCACCTCGGGGGGGACCCCGTTGTCGTGCAGCAGGATCAGATCGAGGTCGGAGTATGGGAGCAGTTCTCGGCGGCCGAGTCCGCCGACGGCGACCAGCGCCATTCCGCTCTCGGGTCGGATCCCGGCGCTGGTCCCGTGCGTCGTCAGCCATACCTCGGCGAGGTCTGCCAACGCATCCCGCAGGGAACGTGGATCGAGACGGCCCAAGCCGGTCCCACGCTGGAGAAGCCGGGCGCGGGCCGCCACTAGGTCGGTTGCCGCGCCCGGCGTCTTCTCTACTGTCAACGGCTTCTCGACGTCAGTTCGTCTGGTGCCGGGGCGTCAGAGCGCGTCCGCGCCGCGCTCGCCGGTGCGCACGCGCACCACCGACTCGACGGGCGTGACCCACACCTTGCCGTCGCCGATCTTCCCCGTGCGGGACGCCTCGACGATGACCTCGACCACCTTGTCCACCGAGGCGTCGTCCACCACCACCTCTACCCGGACCTTGGGCACGAAGTCCACCGAGTACTCCGCACCGCGGTACACCTCGGTGTGGCCCTTCTGGCGGCCGTAGCCCTGGACCTCGCTGACGGTCATCCCGAGGATGCCGGCCTGCTCCAGCCCCGACTTCACGTCCTCGAGCGTAAACGGCTTGACGATCGCTGTAACCAGCTTCATATTCGCGACTCTCCTTTAGTCTTCGTGATCTCTGCCGGCTACCCGTTACACCTTGGTGCTGAGACTGAGACCGCTACCGGCACCGCTTCCCGACGTGATGTCGTACGCAGTCTCGGCGTGTTGCGTCTCGTCGGCACCCTCGGCCTGCTCCTCATCGGACATCCTCAGCCCGATCGTGTACTTGAGAGCGAGTGCAATGATCAGCGTAACGACGAACGAGTAGGCCATGACTGAGAAGCCGCCCACCGCCTGCCGCCACAGCTGGTCGAGGCCACCCCCGTAGAACAGGCCCTTCGTGTTGGCGAACAGCCCCGACGTCGCCGCGGGCGACTGCGGGCAGAGGAAGAAGCCGACCAGCAGCGTGCCCATGAGCCCACCGATCATGTGGACACCCACCACGTCGAGCGCGTCGTCGTACTTCAGCTTGTACTTCAGTCGGATGGCGAAGGCACAGATCACCGAGGTGATGAAGCCGATGGCCAGCGCGCCGAGCACGTTCACAGACGAACAGGACGGCGTGATGGCGACGAGGCCTGCGACGATGCCCGACGCCGCACCCAGCGACGTGGCGTGCCCGTCCACGAGCTTCTCCACGAGCAGCCAGCCGAGCATGGCTGCGCCGGTGGCGATGGTGGTGGTGATGAAGGTCGATGCAGCGTCGCCGCCCGAGGTGAGCGCCGAGCCGGCGTTGAATCCGTACCAGCCGAACCACAGCAAGCCGGAGCCCAGCATCACGAACGGCAGGTTGTGCGGCCGCATGGCGGCCTTCGGCCAGCCCTTCCGGACTCCGAGGACCAGCGCCAGCGCCAGGCCCGCGGCGCCGGAGTTGATATGCACCGCTGTTCCACCCGCGAAGTCGATCGCTTTGAGCTTGTTGGCGATCCAGCCGCCGTGGTTTCCGGTGGTGCCGTCGAACGCGAACACCCAGTGCGCCACCGGGAAGTAGACGAACGTGGCCCACAGAGCGGTGAACGCGACCCACGCGCTGAACTTCAAGCGGTCGGCGATCGCACCCGAGACGAGGGCGACGGTGATGATCGCGAACATCAGCTGGAAGGCTACGAAGACCAGGGTCGGAATGTAGTCCGGTGCCGTCCCGATCACCGGGAGGTTCACAGCGGGTACCGCCGCAGACGTCTTGGTGGCCGCAACCGCGGCCGCGGCGTTGCCCTGGATCAGGCCCTTGAGCCCGAAGTACTGGGTGAAGCTACCGAACAGGCCGCCCTTCGACTCACCGAATGATTCGGAGAACCCGTAGATCGACCACAGCACCGTCACCACCCCCATGGCGACAGTGCTCATCATGATCATGTTGAGCACGTTCTTCGACCGCACCATGCCGCCGTAGAAGAACGCCAGACCCGGTGTCATCAGCAACACGAGCGCCGAGCTCGCCAGCATCCAGGCCGTGTCTCCGGTGTCCGGCTGCCCCATTATGGGGAATGCCGTCATTGGTAATGTCACCAAAATCCTCCTTCTCACCGGCCGCAACCTTCGGATCGAACGCGACCGAGCTCTGTGGCGATGAGATTGCTAGGGGGATGTTTCCTGAGAAGGCACCTTATGTTTCGTTTGCGTGAACCAATATACAGTTGGGGAGGGGTACGCCCGTAACGTACGGTTCACGCGACTAGTCCGTTCCCTACCGTTAGCGTCCGTTTCCGACCGCTCGGCCACCCGACTCGGGCTATCCGAGCAGCGCGTCCACGAAGGCCGTGGGTTCGAACGGCGCCAGATCGTCGGCACCCTCCCCCAGGCCGACGAGTTTCACCGGCACCCCCAGTTCGTGCTGCACGGCGTAGACGATGCCGCCCTTGGCGGTGCCGTCGAGCTTGGTGAGCACCACGCCGGTGATGTCGACGACGTCGGCGAACACCTTCGCCTGGGTGAGGCCGTTCTGGCCGATCGTGGCGTCCAGAACCAACAGCACCTCGTCGACCTTCGCCTTCTTCTCCACGACCCGCTTGACCTTGCCCAGCTCGTCCATCAGCCCGGTCTTGGTGTGCAGGCGGCCCGCAGTGTCGATCAACACCACATCGACCCCCTGGTCGGTACCCCGCGCCACCGCGTCGAACGCGACCGCAGCGGGATCGGCGCCCTCCTTGCCGCGCACCACCTCGGCACCGACGCGCTCCGCCCAGGTCTGCAGCTGATCCGCGGCGGCGGCACGGAATGTGTCCGCGGCGCCGAGGAGCACCCGACGCCCATCAGCGACCAGCACCCGCGCCAGCTTGCCGGTCGTTGTGGTCTTGCCGGTGCCGTTGACGCCCACGACCAACAGCACCGACGGCGCACCCGCGTGCGGCAGGGCGCGGATGGAACGGTCGAGCTCGGGGTGGAGTTCCGAGACGAGCACTCTGCGCAGCAGGGAGCGCGCCTCGGCCGCGCTGGCGACGCCGTTGGTGGCGATCTGTTCCCGCAGCGCCTCGGTGACCTTGAGCGTGGTCGGGGTACCGAGGTCGGCCAGGAGCAGCGTGTCCTCGATCTCCTCCCATGACTCGTCGTCGAGGTCACCCGCGCCGAGCAGACCCAGCAACGACGCGCCCACCGTCGACTGCGACCGCGCCA
This sequence comes from Acidobacteriaceae bacterium, assembly GCA_903970215.1. GTDB lineage: Bacteria > Actinomycetota > Actinomycetes > Mycobacteriales > Mycobacteriaceae > Tsukamurella. The sequence goes on along the minus strand of CAJCHX010000602.1, from coordinate 834 downwards.
GCCGGCCCTTGAGGCGGTCCATCCGGCCGGCGGTGGGCTCGATCTCGTCGAGCTTCGGAGTTGCGGCGGACGGCTCGGGCACGCCCTCCGGTTCGACAGTCACCGCGGGCGTGGCGTCGAACGCAGGCTCGGCGAGGGCGGGATCGGCGAGGGCCGGGTCCACCAGCTCGGGATCGGCCACGGCACCGACGGATTCGTCGGCCTCGGCCTGCGCTTCGACCTCTTCCTGCTCGGCCTCGGCAGGGGTCTCGGCGAGGTCGGCCAGGTCGGGTGTCGCTGTGCCCGTTGCGGGTTCGGCGGTATCGCGACCCGACACGAGATCCGGCGCCGCCGCCGGCTTGGGCGCGGGGGGCGTGACCGGCTCCGCCTCCTTGACGCCCGGGCCCTCACTGAAGCTGAAGCCGCCGCCAGCCTTGTAGCCGCCCGATTTGTCGAGGCTCTTCGGCTGGACGAGGTCGTCCTTGAGCGAGACCCGACGCCGCCTGTTGAGGTAGAACCCCGTCGTCAGCGCCACCAGAACCAGCAGGATGACGACGACGGCGACCAGGATCACGATGCCCGTTGTGTTCACGGCAATACTGTAGTCAACGGCACCGACAGCGGCCCTTCGGTCAATGCCCGGCGGCCCGACTCCTTACGATTCGGCGGTGACCTTCACACCCGTCTCCGTCGGCTCCGGCCCCGCCCTCGCTCTCGCTCACGGCGCCGGGGGCGGTGTGGCAGACAACTTCATGATGCTCTCGACCCATCTCAAGAGCCGCACGCTGATCGGCGTCGACTACCCCGGCTCCGGGGGGCGCCTGCCCGCGGCGTCGCCGATCCGGGTTGCAGACC
>CAJCHX010000601.1 GCA_903970215.1 Acidobacteriaceae bacterium | reverse complement strand
GAAGAAGAAGAAGGGGTAGGCGATATGGAGAAAGATCGGTTCGATACCGATGCTGGTCAGCGAGGTCGGGAACCCGCTCACTTCGTTCTGACCGAGGACCACTTCGGCCAACCCCCTGAACATCGTCAGCGTCCCGATGGTCACCGCGATCGACGGAAGCCCGAGATAGGCGACCAGGTAGCCGTTGAGCGCGCCGCCCAGCGCGCCGACCGCGAGTGCGAACGCCATCGCCCCGACGATTCCGGTGTGGTGCGCAAAGGCGTAGCCGAAGACCGAGGCACCCAGCCCCAGCATCGATGCCACCGAGAGATCGATCTCACCGGTGAGAATGATCATCGTCAGCGGCAGCGCCATGATGGCCACCTGACCGATGTCGAGCCCGCCGAAGAGGATCGTGGTGCTCGACCAGAACTCAGAGTTCTGCTGAACCCCGAAGATCACGACCGCGACCAGGATCACCACGAGTGCCGACTCCCAGCGCAGCATGGACGTCAGCGCACGACGGCGACGCAGGCCCCGCGCCGGTTCACTCGACATGGGTCACTCCCCTCTCGGCCACCAGCGCACGCGCCACCCGGACGGCCACCAGCTTGTCAAACGAGATGGCGACCAACAGCAACGCGCCGGCGATCGCCTGGTCCCAGAACGACGAGATGCGCGCCGCGACGAGCGCCTGGTTGATGGTCTGAAGCAGGATCGCTCCGAGCACCGCGCCGATCACGGTCCCCGAGCCACCGAAGATCGCCACCCCACCGACGACCACGGCGGTGATGATGATCAGCTCGTACCCGGTCCCGGCCGTGGCGTTGACCGTTGCCACCTGTGCGATGAACAGCACCCCGCCCAGTCCCGCCAGGGCGCCGCTGATGACAAACACCGTGAACACCCGCAGCGTGGTGCGGATACCGGCGAGGGCCGCCGCATCGGGATTGGAGCCGATCGCATAGAGCTCACGGCCGGCCGGGAACGCGGACATCCACAGCGTCGTGATGATGGCGATCGCGGCAACGATCACGAACAGCCACGGAACACCCAGGATCGTTGAGTATCCGAGTGAAACCAAGCCCTGTGGAAGAACACTGGGCTCGATTTGCACCCCGGTGCCGATGATGTTCACAAACCCCCGCAGGATGTACAGCGCGGCCAGCGTCACGACGAGACTTGGCACCCGGAACAGCGTCGTGATGACACCAATGATCGCCCCGCACGCCGCGCCAATGGCAATTCCCACGACGAAGGCGAGAACGATCGATGTATGCGGGTTGTGCGTGAACATCTCGCCGACCACAAACGCCGACAAACCGAGGGTCGACCCCACCGACAGATCGACGTTGCGCGTGATGATGACCATCGATTCGCCGACCGCGAGCAACATGTAAATCGACGCGATCGAGAGGATCGCTTGGATGCTTGAGCTGCCGGCGAAGTGGGAGTTGCGGATCGTCGTCAGGCCGAATATGACCAAGGTCACCGCAACGATCACGCCGGGACGGAACCGTGAGACCGTGAGCGCCAGGCGATGGCCCTGTGCGGCGGGCGCCTCATGGGCCACGATCTCCGTGTCGGCCGCCGTCATGACCCGTGCTCCGCATAGGCTCCGGCGGCCGCCGCAATCACGCTTTCCTCGCTGGCGTCAGCCCGCAACAGTTCCTCAACGAGGCGCCCCTCGCGAATCACGAGAATGCGATCGGCGAGCAGCAGAACTTCGGGAAGCTCGGAAGAGATCACGAGCACGGCGACCCCCTCGGTGGCCAGACGTTGCAGGAGACTGTGCACCTCCGCCTTCGTGCCGACGTCGATGCCGCGCGTCGGCTCATCAACGATGATCACCCGGGGGCTTCTGCTCAGCCACTTGGCGAGCACCACCTTCTGCTGGTTTCCGCCCGAGAGCGTCGAGACGCGGTCGGCGAGACCTCCGTATTTGACCTGCAGACGCTGCAGCCAGGAACTCGACTTGTCACGTGAGGCAGACCCGGCGATCAAGCCGCGACGGGTAATGCTGCGCAGTGACGCGAGCACGACGTTATGTTCGATCGACTCGTCCATGACCAAGCCGTGTTGGCGCCGGTCCTCGGGCACCAGAGCCAGGCCCGCCTCCATCGCGGCGTTGGGAGATCCGCTCTTCAGCGGTCGTCCGGATACCTCGACAGACCCCGCGTCGTAGCGCTCAATCCCGAAGATCGCCTCGGCGATCTCGGTGCGCCCTGCGCCGACAAGTCCGGCGAGCCCGAGGATCTCGCCCGCTCTCGCCTCAAAGCTGATGTCGACGAACTGGCCCTCGCGAGTCAGGCGCTTGACCGAAAGGACGACATCTCCCAAGGGCCCTCGGTCCAGCACCTCTCGCACCTCGAGGTCACGCCCGACCATCGCCCGCACAAGCTCGTCACTGGTGACGCCGGTAGCCGGTTGCGACATCACCGAGCGGCCATCGCGCATCACCGTGAGTCGCTGGCAGATGCTGAGCACTTCGTCAAGTCGATGTGAGATGAAGAGGATCGCCGCGCCACGTTGGCGCAGGGCCTCGATCACGCGCTTGAGGCGCTCGACCTCGGCGGCGGACAGAGCGGCGGTGGGCTCGTCCATCACCAGCACGCGCGCATCGAGAGTGAGCGCCTTCGCGATTTCGACGATCTGCTGGTCGGC
>CAJCHX010000600.1 GCA_903970215.1 Acidobacteriaceae bacterium | reverse complement strand
GCTAGACCCGCCGACCACAGAGAAGAAACGGCACGCGGCACCTTCCCGGCGCCGCATCAAGGGAGCAACCATGCTCGAATCCACACACTCCGCCGCACCTGCTCGAGCGTTGCGGCTACCCACCCGAGTCCACGCTGCGAGAACCCTCCTCCCCTCACTCGCAGAGAGAATCACCGCGTCCGGGTGGACCTGGTCCGGTCGGGACGGCAACTACACCGCCCGCGCTCGGCAGCGTCGCTGCCGGGCAGTGGTCACCGCCGCCGTCGCTGCGGCAACCGTCGCGGGCACCGCGGGCGGCTGCTCGGGACACCCGCTCGTCATGCACGCGGCGGCCGTCACCGACGTCACCGCTGCGTCGGGTGGCCGCGCCGCAGGGGTGTCCCTCGTCGTCGAACCGGGCGATCGCGAGAAGCGCATCTACGAACTGCTCGCCGGAGCGAAGACGTCGATCGACATGACGATGTACGAGCTGGCCGACCCGACGGCACAGCGACTGCTCGCTGCGGCGCAGCATCGCGGCGTCCGTGTCCGGGTGATCCTCGACCGCGATTATCACGGCAAGGAGGTGAACGCAGCCGCGTACACCGCGCTGCACCGGGCCGACGTCGACGTGCAGTGGGCGCCACCGACCGTCCTCACCCACCAGAAGACGATTGTCGTCGACGGCACCGTGGCCGCCGTCGGCACCGGCAATCTCGACGCCACCTACTCCGCGACGGCCATCGACTTCTGGCTGCTCGACCCGGACCCGACCAGGGTCGCCGCGATCGAGTCCACCTTCGACGCCGACCTCGTCGCCTCCGGCTCCGCCGACACCACGCGCCCGACCGCCGGGACGTCGGCACCCGGGCTGGTGTGGTCGCCCGGCTCCGCCGACACGATGGTCGGGCTCATCGACTCCGCCTCGCACACCGTCGAGTTCACCAGCGAGGAACTGTCGTCGCCGCGGATCGTCGGCGCGCTCGCCGCCGTCGGACGCCGGGGCGTGGCGTGCCGGATCGTCATGACCGACAGCGACTCGTGGGCCCGCGCGTTCGCGCAGCTGCAGGCGGCCGGATGCCAGGTGCACACCTTCCCCGACACCGACGGTGCCCCCTACATGCACGCCAAAGCCGTCCTGGTCGACGGGGACCGCATCCTGCTCGGCAGCCAGAACGCGTCGGCCGCATCACTGAACCGCAACCGCGAACTCAGCGAGACCCTCGACGCTTCCGCGTCGCCGACAGTCATCGCACAGGTGGCCGCGACCTTCGACCACGACTTCGATGCAGCGCCCGGCTGGACGCAGTCATGACACGGGCACGCACGCCTGATGTCACACACACCGGCACGGAAACCACCCGAGACGACCCCGGGATGGGACACTGATCCCGGCGGGTGGCTAGACCCGCCGAACCACAGAGAAGAAACGGCAATCGCGGAGCGCAGCTCCGCCACAAAAGGGAACGACATGCCCAACACACACCCGTCCATGCAAAGCCCCGACCGATCTTCCGGCGATGAAGCGGCGAAACCGGCGACGGAGCACGTCGCGCGACCACCGACCACGGCAGGCGCCGCCCGCGGGCACGACCTCGCCGAGGGATCCCCGTCAGCAGCAATGCACGCGGCCGATGCCCGGCGAGGAGCCGAGTCCACGTACATCGAGCTGGGCCCACTGTTGTGGTGACCGCGCGAGCGGTCCACACGACCGCCGTGCCCGGCTCCACCGAGAACGCGTTCGGCGTCGCGAACGCCCACCCGATGCTTGCAGCGATCACCGTGATCGTGCTGCTACTGCTCGGCATCGACGGCGCCTGGGGTCTGGCACTGTCTTGCGCGACCTGGACGGTCGGCCGCGGGCGTGCAGGCCGTGGAACGGCACGGAGCGAGCCGTGGCAGGGATGGCCGGCGACGGCCCCGTACCGCAGACGAGAAAAACATGTGGCGGGCCGCCGCGCCGCCGCACCGGAGAGAGAAACGGCGACCAAGGAGCGACAACGATGACTGAGATATTCGATCGGCAGGCGGCGCGGACCACGCTGCTCGACGACGGCGACGCACGGGACCGTGCGGTGGAACGGCTGCTGGCGACGTACGCGCCGCGGTGAAACGCTTCGGCTTCACCGACGCGACACTCAAGAAGGCCGGGATCAAGCCGCTCAGCGCGGCCACCACCGCGGCGGCACGACCGGCCGCCAAGAAGACACCGCCGCGCAGACCGACGACGACGATCGAGCAACCAGCCGACACGGCGACCACCCACAACGACGGCGAGCACACCGACGCCGACGGCATGCGGGACGTGGCCTAGTCCTGCGTCGAGCGGCGGCGCGCCGCGCCCACCGAACGACGATGCCCGCCCCACAGTGAATGTGGGGCGGGCATCTGCGTGTCGCGGGGGCTACCGTTCGGCGCCGCGGTCGCGCGGCCTCCCGTCGTAGCCGTACCCGCGGTCGCGGTACGGGTCGGCGGTGGGGGCGAGCGGCGCAGGCCGGCTCGGGGTGGGGCTGCGCTTCGGGTCGTGGTCTCGGGTCCACGCCCGCGCCTTGATCACCTGCATCCGCTGCACGGCCGCGACGAACTCGCGGGCGGAGTCGAACTGCGAATCGTCGAGCATGACCTTGGTCGGGTTCAGGTCCAGGCTCCATCCGGGTTCGCGGCCGGCGGCGGCCATCCGGATCTCGTCGGCCTCCCGCTTGGCGATCGCCTCCGGCGAGTTGCGCTCGGCGGCGATGTCGGTGCGCAGCTGCATCACCGTCAGCTCCAGCTCGGCCAGCCGATCGGCGTCGGGGAACTGCGCGTCGATCCTGTCCGCGTTGATCGCCAGTGCCTCCCGGTGGTCCGCGATCAGATAGTGCGCCCGGGTGATCCTGCCGGGCAGCCGCGCGTACAGGTTCTCGACCCGGGTCGCGAACCCCGACCGGAGCGCACTGCCCGCGTCGTCCCGAGCGGTGTCGGTGTCGAGCAGGGTCGCCTGCCGCTTCTGCCACAGCGCGGCCTCATCGATCATCACGTCCGGTCGGCCCGGAAGATCCAGCCACAGCAGTGCCCCGTCGTTCGTGACGAACCGGCTCATCCGCACATCGACATCGCCGGGGAACGTGGCGATCACCGCGCTGGTCTGTGGGCCCTTGCCCTTCAGTTCGGCCCACACCGCGCGGGCGCGGGTGACCAGCGCGGCGCTGCGGTCGGTCCGCTCGGGATAGGCCCGCCCGTCGACGGTGAACCGCTTGCCCTGCTCGGCCCACCGGTCGAACCGCTCGCGGTGCTCACCGACGATCGCGGTGACAGCCTCGATCTCCGCCTCCAGTGCGGGGATCGCCCGGTCCGCGTCGCGCACGATCCGCTGCGCGGTCCGCCGTGCCTCGCGGTGCGCACCGTCGAGCGCCCGCAGTTCCTTGAGTTGCTCCTCGCTCTCGACGAGCGCGATGAACCGCTGATCGCCGGTGGCCGCGGCCTTGGTGGCCGCCGCGGCCGCGGACAGACTCTCCTCGGCGATGTCCTCGACGCTGGTGAGCGATTCGTCGAGCTGACCGTTCTTGGCCTGCTCGATGAACGTCGCCTTCGATTCGACCTTCTGCCACATCACGGTGTCGGTCGACGCCTCCGACACGTAGTTGAACAGCCGCACCTGCGGGTTCTTGTTGCCCTGCCGGATGATGCGGCCCTCCCGCTGTTCCAGGTCGGCCGGCCGCCACGGCACGTCGGCGTGGTGCAGGGCGATGAGCCGCTGCTGCACGTTCACCCCCGTGCCCATCTTCGGCGTCGACCCGATCAGCACCGAGACACGCCCGGCCCGGCACGCCGCCTGCAGCGCGTTGCGTTGTACGGCGGTCTTCGCGTCGTGGATGAACGCGATCTTCTCCCCGGGCACGCCGCGGTCGATCATCGCGTCGCGCATCGCGTCGTAGAACGACCACGCCCCACCCGGCTTCGGGGTGCCGCGGTCACAGAACACCAGCTGCAGCGCGCCCCTCGTCTCCGACACCGCACCGGTCTCGGTCGGGTACTGCAGGTCGACCGCCGCGAAGTACACCTCGGCGACCTTCTCCGCGACCGCGTGCGCCCGCGATGCGCCCGGCTCCGGAGCGGCGAGGTTCGCCAGCCGCGGATCCAGCGCGGCGTTGCGCCCGTCGGAGAGCACCTTGAGGACGTTGTCGAGGTCCGGTCGCTGCGGATCGAGATGGTCGAGCCGGAACTCCAGGTCGGCGGTGAAGTCACGCAACTGCTGCCCGGCCGCGACGGTGACGATCTCCCGGCCGCCGTGGCGCGGCAGCTCCGCGGGCACCTGGTCGCGGGTGACGACGTCGGTGTACTGCGCCGACAGGGCGAACATCTCCCGCGGGTTCAGGAACGCCGACACCTGCGTGACCACCTTGAGCTTCGTTCCCGTGGTGTTGGTGACCGTCTCCGTACGGGTGGTGGTGAAGCTCGCCGCCCAGTCGTTGATGGAACGCACCCCGGCGGCGTCGAGCACATCCGGGCGCAGGTACTGCTGCATCACCCACGACTCCGCGAGACTGTTCGCGATCGGGGTGCCGGTGCTGAACGTGGCCACCCGCTCGGCCCCCGGGGTCACCGTGCGCCCGGCGGCCCGCGCGCGGTCCTGTTCCCGCTCCCGCAGCAGCGCCAGTTTCATGGCCAGGTCCTCGGCCTTCTGCGACCCGGTATGCGAGAGCGTCTCGATCGACGAGACCCGGCCCTTGTTCTTGTACTCGTGGGCCTCGTCGATGAACACGTAGCTGCAGCCGGACTGCTCGAACGTCACCAACGAGTTGGTGTTCTCCTTCTTCTCGGCGTTGATCAGCTTGGCCATCCGGTCCTCGAGGCGGACCTTCATCCGCTCCAGCGCCTTGATCGTCCGGTCCAACGGCGCCTTATCGTTCTGCCGCAGCCGCCAGAACTCCGTGTCCAGGTCGTCGAGCTGCGCGCGGACGTACGCCTTCTGCCGGTCCGGGGCGACGTTGATCAACTCGAACACCGACGACGGGACGATGACCATGTCCCAGTCGCTGGTCGCGCTCTGCGCCACCAACAGCCGCCGGTCCTCGGCGTCCATGCCCTTGCGGCCGACGAGCACGTTCGCGGCGGGCAGCCACTGGCGGGCCTCCCGCCCGAACTGCTCGATCAGGTGCGTGGGTACGACGATCCACGGCTGACTGGTCAGGCCCCGCCGTTTGAGCTCCATCGCCGACATCAGCATCGACCCGGTCTTGCCCGCGCCGACCACGTGATCGAACAGCACGGTCGGCTCGGCCACCACCCGGGCGACGGCGTTGCGCTGGTACGGGTGCGGCGTGAACGCGGGTGACACATCGGGCAGGGTCAGATACCGGCCGTCGTGGCGCGGCGCCACCCCCGAGTTGAACCGGCGGTTCCACTCGGCCATCAGCCGCTCGCGCCGATCCTCGTCGTCCCACAGCCAGGTGCGGAACTCCGCGGTGATCTTGCGGCTCTGCACCTGCACCAGCGTGGTGGCCTTGCCGTCGATCTCCGGAGCACCGTCCTCACGGTCCTTCGCGGAGTTCTTCACCACGATGGGCCGCTGGTTGAGCAGTGCCTCGTAGAGCTTGACCGCATCGACACTGTTGGTGCCGACCTCGACGCCGTACTCCTGCTGCACCCGCGGCCCGAACCGGCCCGCGCCGCTGGCGTGCACCACCCACCCGGCGGAGCTGTGATCGACCTGCACCGACGCGATGCCGAACGTCTCCCGCGCGAACGCCGCGTAGTCGTCGGTGGTGACCCAGGTCGCGCCGAGGCCGACCTCACCGATCTGGCCGGGGCCCTTGCGCGGCGGCAGGACGGCGGTCAAGGCGGCGTGCAGCTCGTCCCAGTCCCGCTGCTCCGGGTCGGTCGCGCGCAGTTCGGCGATCCGCTCGATCGTCGACAGCACATGCCCCGACAGCACCGACGTGGCAGGCGTGAGCCTGTGCTCCGGGTCGCGGGGATCCGGGAACACCAGACCGCGGACCTGTTCGCGGGCGTCCCCGGGAGACGTGCCGAGCAGCTCGGCGATCCGATCGAGATCCACCGACCCCGACTCGCCGACGGTGATCGCCAACGCCTCCTCCGGGCTCTGCGCGGACGTCATCCGCGGCGGGTCGACCACCACGTCCCGGGAGAAGATCGCCGCCTTGCCGGCGACCCGTCCGGTCTCGTCGTCCCACTGCTCGAGCGCGGTCAACAGAGCGACACCCGGGTCACCGCGCAGCGCCTCCAGGTGCACCTGGCGCCGCACCAGCGGGCTCGCGGTCCACGCCTGCTCCTCCATCTCGGCGGCGAGGTCATCGGGCAGCGGCCCCTCGTACACTGCGCCGGTCTCGCGGTCGCGGTTCTCGTGACGCCACTTCGCCTCGGCCTCCGCCAGCCGACGGGCCGCCTGCTCCGGGGTGCGTTCCTTCCCGCCCTGCAGTTTCACCCTGTTGATCGGGCCGTAGGTGGCGACGTACGCGTCGTACACCCGGTTCAGCTCGTCGCGGATCAGACCCCGCTGCGCCAAGGGGATACCGCGACGCTGGCTGGTGATCGCGGACTCGGCCAGCGTGCGCAGCCGCAGCAGGTGGCGGGTCTCGGCCGCCCGGTTGCGGAACACCTTGACCGGCTCCGGCCGCCCCGTCGCGGCGCGGCGGTAGAACTCGCCGGTCAGCTCGTCGTAGTCGACCCGCCCCACCGGGGCCTCGTCCTCGTACAGCTCCTCGGCGGTGGCGATCCCCGGAGCCGGAGCGTCGGACTGCAGACCACCGGCCGCCCGGGCCGTCAACCCGGCGCCGCGGGCGCGGGCGGCGGCGATCACCGGTGTCATCACCGCCGCCAGCTCATCCGGCACCCGGGCGACGTCCTCGTGGTCGACGCGCAGCGTGTTCGCCGCGTACATACCCGACCCGACACCCAGATCACCGATCACATGCCCCGGGTTGCGCGCGAAGTACCGGTTCATCGGCACCTCCTGCCAGCGCCCCACCGCGTCGCGCAGCAGGGTGTCCTCGGCGTGCAGCCAGTCCACGGTGTCCGGATGCGCGATCGCCTCACCCTCCGCGCGGCGGCGGAACACCAGCACATCCGTCACCACCGCCGTCGCCGCGACCCGCGCGAACGCTCGGGCGGGCAGCCGGAACGCCCCGACCAGCTCGGCCTGCTGATGCATGTCGCGGCGGGCCTTGTCGTCGAGCGCGTCGAGCGTGTACCGGCTGGTGATCAGCGCCGCGTACCCACCCGGTGCGGTCAGGTGCAACGCCTTGACGATGAAGTGGTTGTGGATCGAGTGCCGGCCGGTGTTGTGCAGCGGGTCCGGGACCACGAAGTCACCGAACGGCACGTTCCCCACCGTGGCGGTGAAACTGCCGTCCCCGACCCGGGTGCCCTCGAACCCCTCGTTGCGGATCTGCGCCGACGGGTAGAGGTAGTGCGCGACCCGCGCCGACGCCGGGTCGAGTTCCACCCCGACCATCGTGGCGTCGGCAGGGGCGAGACCGATGAACACCCCGGCGCCGCATCCCGGCTCCAGCACCCGGCCACCGTCGAACCCGGCCTGCGCCAGCGCCTCCCACATCACCGCCGCGACCGCGGGGTCGGTGTAGTGGGCGTTGAGGATGGACCGCTTCGCGGCCCGGTACTCGTCGTCGGTGAGCAGCTCCCGCACCGCGGCGCGGTCGGCGCCCCAGTCCTCGCGGGTCTCGTCGAACACCGTCGGGCAGCCGCCCCACCCGGACCACCGCGCGAGGACCTGCTGCTCCGCGGCGGCGGCATACCGGTTCTGATCGTCCAGCTCCGCCAGCAGTGCCAACACCTCGATGTTGGCGCGGACCCGGGCGCGTTCCCCGGACGGGACGGTCACGCCCCCGGCGTGCGCGTAGTCCCGCGGCGCGACATAGGGCACCTCGACCTCAGCCGCAGGCGCGGCCGGGGCGGCGGCGGTGGGCACGTCCACCGCGGCCGCCTGCGGGTCGGTATCGACCGCAGCCTCAGCGGGCTCGGGCTCGGCGGCCTCCACGATGGGGGTACCGACGTCCGGGGCGCTGCCCGTCGGCGTCGCCACCGGTGCCGGTGCGTCAGCGGCCGGCCCGCCCGCCTGCGGGTCGGCGTCGGGGTAGACGGCCTCGATCCACACCCGGGAGCCGTCCGGGCGGACCGCCTCCCGGGTGCGCACCGAGCTCATCCGCGACAGCGGGACACCCATCTCCTCCTGCGCCACCGTGGGCAGCGCTGCGGCGGCCGATCCCACCGCGGGAAGCTCGGTGCCGCCCGGGTCGATGGTGGCCGGGTTGACCGGCGCCCGGAAGTCCTCGTCGTCGAAGAGGGAGAGTTGCAGCTCCTCTACGACCTGCCGAGCTCCTCGACGGCCGCGGCGAGCTGTGCCGCCCGATCCGCCACCACCGCGGCCAGCTCCGCCGCCAGCGGGTCCGCCGGGTCGGTCGGCACCGTCAGCCCGTCCTCGTCCCGCGCCGCCAGCAGATCCTCCGCGAGCACCCGGAACCGGGTCTGCTGCGCCTGCTGCGGCCACAGCCGCGCCACCAGGGCCTCGGTCTCCTCGGTCGGGTCGCTCGCCTCCGGTGTCCCCCACCGCGCCATCGCCGGGACCGGCGCCAGTTCCGGTTCCGGCTCCGGCTCGCCCTCCCACAGCTGCGCGAGGACGGTCTCGTCCGCGCTCTGCCGCGCCCGACGGTGCAGCGCCACCTGCTCCAGGTAGCCGATCGGCCGATCGTGCTCCGCCTCCCACCGCCGGGTCAGCTCCGCCCTGGCGGCCATCGCCAGTTGGTCCGCCTCCAGCTCCAGCGCTGCGGTCCGCGCCGTCACGAACTCCTCGAAGTCCGCCCGGTCCATCACCTCCAGCTCCGCGCTGTACCTCTCGTGCACCGCCTGCCGAATACCGCTCATCCTGATCGCCTTCTTCCCGGTTGTGGGTAGCCAAAATTCCCGGCTCGCGCCGGTTGTCGGTTGCCATGAGATAGATTTGCCGTTTCTTCTCTTCGATGTTCAGTTGATTCCCCGCGCTTCGGAGTATCACCCGAACAGACAGCTCATGGCTACCGCTGATAGGAGTATTCCACTCACCACCACCCGCCATCGAACACAGGTTCGACGGCGAGTCATCCCTGGTGTGCGTGGCCGGGGGCCCACCACCGCGGGCCGGCGCCCACCGGGTGTGCCCCCGGCGGAGCGACGACCATCGGCGCGATCGGTATCACCGCCCCGGTGGACGGGCTGGTCCCGGTGACGGCGCCGGTGTCGATCAACCCGACGGCGGTGTGCTGGGCGTCGGCGTACCCGATCAGTGCCGTACCGGCGGCGACCATCAGCGCCGCCCCGACCGTGGCCGTGCGCCTACGCATCGGTGCTCCCGAACGGCAGGGGAATCGCCGCCAGGCACTGGGCGCAGTCGGTGGCCGCCTCGTAGCTGCGCAGCCGCTCCTCGATCTGGCCCGCCGTCTCGCCGAACATCTGCGCCAGCCGCCGGATCGCGACCCCGCGGCGGTGGTGTAGTCGCCATACCAGCCGGTCGAACGAGTCGATGGACGTGAGGTCGTAGTCCGCGGAGCTCACCGCGCCATCCCCGCTCGCTGCTGCGTGGTGGCCGGGGCGACACCGCCGGCCACCGGAGCCGGGTAGGCGCAGGGCTGGACGGCGGCGCCGGGCCGCATCTGCGGTGTGCTCGCGGCGATCAGGTCCCGGGCCCCGGCCGCGGGTGGGGCCGGGGACGGCGGGGACGGCGGGGACGGCGGTTCGAGCGTGATGCCTCGCCGGGTGGCCGACTGCCCCGCCCGGTCGGTCTCGTCGGGGGCGGGCCGCGCAGCCGGGGTGGCCGGGGCGGGCAGGTCGAGCACGACGGGCTCGAGGTCGGTGACCGCGTACCCGGCGTCGAGGTGGTCGCTGAGGTCCTTGCCTTCGACGGCCTGGACGACGACGACCCGGCCGACGCGCCCGGCGAGCATCCCGGCGACGGAGGCGGCGTGCCGGTAGCCGGGCTCGTCGCGGTCGGCGACGATCACCACGGTCGACGCGCCGTCGAGCTGCTCGGCGTGCGCGGCGGTGAAACTGCCCGCGCCCATCGCGTTGCAGGTGGCGACGACACCGACCGTCGCGGCCCGGTCGGCGTCCTTCTCCCCCTCCACCAGGACCACCGGGAACCCGTCGGCGATCGCCGTCCGCACCTCGGGCAGCCGGTACAGCACGGGCTCGAAGCCACCCGCCCGGTACCTGCGGCGCTCGCCGTCCCAGTGGAACTGGCGGAAGTCCTTGACGTTCGCGTGCTCGTAGCGGGTGACGTACCGGCACACCGAACCCGCCGGAGTGCCGTCCGCCCGGCTGTACAGATAGCTGGTGACCAACTCGGGCCCCTCGCCGAGTGGCCGGCCCCGGGCGGCGGCCAGGTCGGCCTTGCGGCGGGCGATCTCCGCGCGGGTGCGCTCGCGGCGCTCGTCGGCGTCGCGGCGGGCCTTCGCGGCGGCGGCACGCCGCGTCGCGACGTGCCTCGGGGTCGACGGCGCGGTCGCGCTGGTGCGTGGTTCGTCGTACAGGTCGCGGACACGAATCGCTATGGCGTCCATGATGTCTCGGTCGTCGCAACCGGCGAAGCATTTGATCACCGTGCGTCCCGCCGACGCGTTGTGTGCGATCGCGGCGCTGTTGTTGTGGTCGTCGTGGCAGGGACACGCGAACGTGATCCACTGTCCGGACTGCCGACCCGGACCCGCGACCCGCTCGAAGGCGTCCCGCACGCGGTCCAGGGATGGTGATGACGAGGGCATTGATGACCTCCCGAGGATCGACCCCCGCGGCCTCGCCGAGAACATCGACGGGAGACCGCCTGGGGGGGAACACCGACGAAAAGGGGACTCCACCCCACGGTGTTCCTATTGCCGTTTCTTCTCCGATATCGCACCGGGTCTAGCCACCCGATACAGCCGTGATTTTATCCGATAACGACCCGTGAGTCGACAGGTGGAACCCGGTTTTGTGCCCGCGGTTCGACCGATAACCGGACCGGATAATGGGCCGGGAAAAGCGGCGGACACGTGGTCCGCCGCTATTTCTCCCGGGTCGGGAATCGGTGCCGCTACCGGGCGGGCTCGGTGTGGGCCACGCGCAGCGACGGCCCGGTGCGATCGGGGGTCACGTACGCCTCGACACCGGTGGGCCGGACGATGACAGTCCCGTCCTCGCCGACAAGACCGCGCATCACGGCCACGGCCTCCTCGACCGACACTCCGCCCGCGAGCCGCTGCCCGTCGTCGGTGAGCACGTCCAGCGGGCCGCGCAGGTCCCGGTCCGTACGCCAGACAGGACCGGAGTAGTCCCCCGACCCGAGCACGAGCATCGGCAGGGCGACGAAGTCGAGCAGGTGGACGATGGTGCGCGGGTCGTCCGCACCGTCCGGGGTGGGGAAGCTGAACAGCGTGTCCATGCGCTGGACGGAGCCCGCCCGGCCGGGCAGCGCCGGTTCCGTGAGGATTCGTAGCCACGTGCCCAGCCGCGGAGTGGAGACCAGCTCGAGACGTAGCACCGTCAGTTCGTCGAACAGCAGGATCGTGCCGTCGTCCTCGACGTTCCACCGGCGGCGCTGGTAGTCGAGCAGGTCCTCCCAGGTGATCGCGAGAGGGTCGTGCTGCAGGTCGTCGGCCGCGATGATCGCCGACCAGGCACGGTCGACCCAATCGGCGGGGAACGGGACACGGGTCCAGGTGAGGGCGTCGAGATCGGCGACGGTCATAGCGGCGCAGTTCCTTTCGGTGGCGGAGCGGGGATAGATGGAGGCCGAGCTGTGGCGGGGCGGGTTCTGTCAGCGGGTATAGCTGCAGATCTCGCAGTCGATGGTGGTGTCGGCGGCGATGATCGGGGCGACGGACAGCCATCCGCCGCCCTCCCCGACGGTGCGGGGTCGGCCCTCGCGGTCGTCGATCCGGCCCCGGTGCTCTGTGCACGCGATGTGGCCCTGCTCGTCGGCCCACAGGACCGGGTAGTCCTCGTCCGGGTCCTCCTCCGGATCGCTGAGCGTCAGGCCGCAGTCCAGGATGTACAGACCCGCCTGGTCGGGGGTCAGGACGACGGTGCCGATAGGCTCCCCGCCGTCGCGCCAGAACTCGGTGACCTGCACGGCGCCATCCCGTGTGGCCGCGGCGGCGACGCGGCGTTCGGTGTCGTGCTCGTTGAGCCGCGCCAGCACCGCGCGCAGGGTCGCCGCGTCGACGATCGGGACCAGCGCCCCGTTCCAGTCGCCCGCGAAACCGTGGGCCTCGAAGGTCACCAGGTCATCGCCCGCGAAGCGGAACCGCTGCGCGGTGGTGGCGGATCGGTCGGTCATCACCCCTCCTCCGGGAACAGGCGGGCGCCGTAGAAGCCGACCTGCACGATGGCGCTGACCTGCTCGCGGGTCAGGCCCTCGGTGTCGTTGTGGTTGCTCGCGGCGACGATGTCGGCGCGGTCCTCGTCGGTCAGGCCGATGATCGGGTGCCCGGCGATCCGGCGCAGAGCGAAGGCCAGCAGCGGCAGATCGAGGACGTGCTCGACCGACGTCTGGTCCGCCCACGCGATGATCGTCATGCTGTGCCCCCGCTCGACCGCGTCGACCTCCATGGCCCAGGTGCCGATGCTCCGCACGGCCGTGTCGAACAGATCGACCAGGAACTGCACACGCGGATCGGTGCGCAGTATGTCGTGGACGCTCACAGCGGTACTCCTTTTCACAGAAGGGAATGGGAGGGGGATTCGTCGGCTCATGTTCCGGCTTTTCCCTCACCACCTATTCTGCCAGCCATACCGATTGATGTCAATAGCACTATTGACACAATAGTTGGTTGGTCGATAGAATGGTGTATGCGCACGAGGGGAGCCCGCCCGGCCACGACGGCGGACAAGCAGTTGGACCTGTTGGACATGCTCGCGGCGGACCAGGAGCAGTGGCGCGCAGACGCACCCGCCCCCACGCTCTACGCGTCGAGCGCCCGGGGACCGGCGCAGCGCGACGAGGAGTTCCGGCTCTGGACGGCGCAGTGGGGCCGGGCCGGTGCGGCCGGCCGGTCGCACGCGTGGACGACGATGATGACCATTCCCAGCCACCCGACCCCGACGTGCCGGGTCGCGGTCCTCACCGCCCTCATCGGGTGCACCGGGCACGACGAGTGCAGCTGCGTCGGCAACCGCGGCGGCGACGGGTGGGTCTACCGCGGGACGTGCCGCTGCTGCGACTGGGAGTCCACGCACGTCCGGGGCGACGCCGACTCCGCGGCCCTCGACGCGCTCGACCACGCCCACCCCGGGTGGCGGGACTCCCCCGTCCTGTCGTGGTCACCGAACGGCCACACCAAGGTTCCCGCCTGGCACACGGCGATGCGACAGCTCTACGGGGACCGCCCCGACGGCTGGCCGGTGATCGCACAGCCGGTGCCCCACGACCCACGCATGTACGAGATCCCCGAATCGCGGCGCCGCCGGATCAGCGCCTGGCCGGGCTCGGCGTGGGACGGACTCAGCATCTCGCCACAGGTGCTCGAGCTCGTGGACGGCCTTGAACGCCTCGATGGTCGGTAGCATGGTGGTGGTCTCGGCCCGGTTGCCCTCGAACGCTTCGATCTGCATTGGGAACCCGGCCGGGTCGGTAAGCACCCCGACGGTGATCTGCGGCTCGAGGCGACGTTCCTTCGAGAAGCCGGGTACCCGGAACTCGTGGGCTTTATCGGTCTCGAAGTACAAGGTGTTGTCGCCGGTCCGAGCCCGGTGTGATCCGCGCACGCGGACGATAGTGCCTGCCGCCAGGCAGGTTTCGCGTAATGAGGCAGACGGCGTTTGACCGTCGCATACGACGGTGCGGTGCTGCCGACCTCTTCGAGGACGCGCAGCGAGTCGAGTTTGCTGGTCGGTTCGATGATCCGTGCCAGTACCAGATCCCGGGACACGCTGTCGCCGCCTGCGGCGTCGTCGAACCCCAGCCGCTGGTAAGCCGCGTCGAGGGTGTCCCACAACACCGCCATCCGCGGGGCGGTGATCGGCAACCGACCGGCCGGGTGTGTGAGCGAAGGTGGATACCGTCCTGTCTGAGCGCGGCCCCGGGCTTCTGCGATTCGCTTCACCAAATGCGCAGGTGACATCCGGACTCATTGCACAAGACAAGGTCGATGAACTGCTTAGTGAGGATGCGGTCGCTCACACGGAGCCGATCGGCCAGCGCATCTGGAATCACCTCGTCGCCTTCCCTGGATCAGGCGTGTCCGATCTCCTGGAGCGCGAGCGCGGCGCAGCCTCCAACATGACCGAATGAGCAGTCCGGAGGGTCTGGTTCCGCAGATCGCTCATCGGGGACTGCTGCACGAGTAGGTGACACACCCGTGGGTCGCGGCTGAAGTTTACGAGTCGATATCGCCACCGCCCGGTAGGCCGGACACAGGGTTGTTCGAGTTCCCTGCGGCGTATGACCCTGTCTTGCTCGGTGGGGGTCCGAGTTCTGCTGCGACGAGTTGGCGGTTCGGTTGGGGCGGCGACGACCAGGGTCCGGTTTCGAGCCAGAGGGTCATATCGTTGGCGTGCACGACGTAAACGGATAGGTTACTAAGCGCGTGGAAGGTCAGAACGTTCGTCTCGATCAGTGTTCGATTGAGCGGCCACGTACCCGTGGGCGATGCAGTTTCCAGCCAGAGGTTGCCCTGCCTGTCCAGCACAAAGACCTGCCTGGGAGACAAAGCCTGGAAGCTCCCCACGTTGCTGTCGACTTTGGCTCGGTAGGGTGGCACCCTCCCCCAATTCCAGGCGGTTTGTGGCGCTCCGGGCGCAGGGGGTTGTGCCTGCTCTAGCCACAGGTTTCGATCAGTGCCGAGGACGTAGATCAGCTGGTCGCTTAAGGCTTGGAAGTCGGCGACGTTGCCGTCGATCTGTTGGCGGGCTGGTGGTACCGTGCCCCACGGCCCCTTCTCAAGCCAAAGATTGTTGTTCTTCCCAAGGACGATGACGGTATTGTCGTTTATACACTGAAAAGTGGAGACGTTGCCGTCGACTTGTTGGCGGGCTAGTGGTTCGTTCCCCCACGGTCCCTGTGCGAGCCAGAGATTTCCGCTACTGTCGCCGATGTATGCTCGGACGACATCAAGTGTGACGTTGCCGTCGTAGTACCAGACGTTGGTATCCACCTGCTGTTTGACGTGACCGTTCACCCAAGGGCCGGTCTCATACCAGAGAGTCAGATCGCTGCTCTGCACGTATAGCGTGCTGAGTTCGGAACCGGTTACCGGCCGGAAGCTCGCTACTCCGCGATCGACGAGCTCCTGCGCTTCCGTCGTCCACGGCGCGGTGGACAACCAGAGGTTTTCTTGGTTGTCTATGTAGTAGATTGCGTTCTGACTCACGCCATAGATACACCACGCCACATCTGGCCAAGCTGTCATAGTATCTCCTGAGTGCTCCCGCCCCACTCTTAGGGGCAACTGCACACACACGATAGGCCGGTCAGTACGGCTTGGAGCCAAGTAGCACACTACTTGTTTGAACCGCCGCGGCATGTCCGGAGGACAGGTACCCGATAGTCGGTAACACCGGTCTTGGGGCCGAAGCTGGTTGATACCGATTCAGCCGCTCCCCACAGGTCACCAGGCGTGGGATGTGGGTGATGATCACGGAGCAGTAGCCGGACACCGAGCAGCATCTGGCAGGTACCCTAGTGGGTGGCGCGCAGGATCGCGTCGACCCGCTGGCGGCTCAGTCCCCCGAGCACGGCGCCGATGTCCTCCAGTGCCTCGGCGGGTGCGGTGCGCTCACCTCGCAGGTGTGCGGCCAGCTCGGCGCGTAGCCGGGCAGATTCGGTCTGGGCGCGGCGTGCGGTCTCCTCGGCGGCGGCGATCGCCTCGTGTCGTTCGGCGATGTCCGTCGGCCATACCAGCGTGACCGGCCCGCCCGCGAGGTCGTCGGCGAGCGTCTGCAGGTTACGCAGCCGTCCCTCGGCCGTGCGCCCGTCGACCGTGACGGTCCACCGCCCTGCGGCGGAAGCCCGTGCGACGAGAGCGTGCACACCGTGATCGAGGGTCACAATTGCACCTCCCCGGGCGGGCCCCGTAGTGGAGCGGATTTCGATAATGCGTCGACTATATAACAGCGACCGTTGGATTCGGATTCGGTCGGCGACTACACTCGGTGGTGCGCTAAAGGGGGTCGGCTACCCCCGGAATCGGCGCAACCACAAAAGAACACCGGAGAAGAAACGGCAATTCTCATGAACCTGCATCTCGGCGCGGTGAGCGCATCATGACCTTCGATCAGAGCAACGACGAGACCCGGATGGACTACTACCCCGATCCCGGGTACGCAGATCCCGGGTACGCCTCTGCGGCGTACTCCCCGGCCCGCCGCCGGGCCGCCGGACCGTTGCGGGTCGGCGCGTTCGTCAGCGGCGCGGCCTGGTCGATCGGCCTGACCGCGGCGATCAGCGCGATCGGCGCCGCGGTCCTGACAGGCCTCTACCGGATCGTGCACGCCCAGGACTGGATCCCGGCGCTCTACCCTCCGGCCGCGGCGGCGGTCGCCGGCCTGGTGGTCGGTGTCGTCGTCACGTGCACGATGGTGCTGCTGGCGATGAGCCCGATCGACCGGCCCGCCCTCGCGTTCCAGGCCGGGGCGACGGTGCTCGTGGTCGCGGCCGCGGGAGCGCCGTGGCTGATGGGCGACCCGTGGCCGACGGCGATCGGCCGGTGCGCGCTGCACCTGCTGGCGACCGGGAGCGCGGCCTGGCTGACGAGCACGTTCTGCGGGTCGACCGTCGTCCCGAAGGCGATGCGGTGACCGCGGGCGGATCACTGGCGGAACTGGCCGGTCCGAACCGCTCTCTGGCGTGGGTGCTCGACTCGGCGCGGCTCTACGCCCGCCGGGCCGTGCCCAGCGGCTACGTGCGGATCATGGCGGCGGACCTGCCCCACCGGTCCGCCCGCCCTGTTGCCCCGCCCCCGCGGCGGCCCAGGCTGGCATGGCCCCGCCGCCCCACGGTCGCGGACCGAGGACCGGCGGCAGCGAGCCGGTGGAGCGTCGATGCCGCCTCGACCGCGGGCATGGCGCAGGGCCTCGCGGCCACCTGCATCGACGTGGTCACCGACATCGCAGCCAGCACCGCGTGGCAGGCCACCGAACTCGACCAGCAACGCGGGATCCGCGTCGACCTGGCCCGCGAGCGGTTCCGGATCCTCGGTGCCTGCGCCGACCTGCACGAGCTGCGCACCCTGCTCGGCGGCGACGTCGACACCCGCGACGACTCCGGTGCCACGGAGCTGCTCGCCGACGCCGTGCAGGACCGCCGTCAGCAGTACACGGCCGCGGAATCGGCGGCCGCGCAGCGGATCGCGACGTTGCGGTCGTATCTCCTCGGTCTGGTCCAGATCGAGGCGCTGCTGCACAACCGCGACCTGGCGCTGACCCTGACCCGCTCCGTGCTCGACGCCGACGACCTGCACGACCGGATCGTGGCCGCGAACACCGGTATCGACACCCGGGAGCGGTCCACGGGCGCGGCGATCGAACTCGCCGAGCTCGAAGCCAACCTCGACGGGCAACTGCGGTATCTCGCCTCGCTGATCGCCCGGCCCGCGATCCCCCTGTTCACCAGCTGAGGCGGGGCAGGCCCACTAAGCCGACCCCGCACGGTCCCACCGGACCACCGCCGGGGGCGGGCGGCTCACTCCTGCCCGTCGCCCTCGATCGTCTCGACCGCCACGTCGTACCCGCCCCACGGTGAGCGTCCCGGTACCGCTCGCGACCCGATGCCGCGGCGGTCGGTGATGATCGGCCAGCCCTCCGGCCGGTCGCCGTACGCCTCGCGGGCCCGCCGGACCCACGTCGCCTTCGCCTTGTTCGAACTGTCGCAGGCCAGAGCCGGGACCACCGGCGAGTCCCGCCACCCGGGGTGGGCGTGGTCGAGCGCGTCCGCGGCGGCGCGGTTCTCACGCCCGTGGACGTCGTGCGCCTCCCAGTCGCAGCCCCGGCAGAACCCGCGGTAGACCAGATCACCGACGCACAGGCAGTCGTCGCCGTGATCGTGCTCGGGCAGGCCGCACCGCAGATCCGCGGACAGCACGATCGCCTGGCAGGTCGCGGTCGGTGTGGACGGGTCGTACGTGGACCAGGCCCGCGAGACGTACCGGGCGCCGATCCGCACCACCGCGGCCCACTCCCGGGCCCACTGCTCGGCGGCCGCACGCCGGGCGATAAGACCGCGGCCCGGGCCCGCGAACAGCGTCGGGATCCCGCCGCGGGACCTCTCCTCGGTCTCGTCGGCCGCGAGCATCGCGAACATGTCCAACTGGCCCGCGTCCACGGCCCTACCCACGACCGGCCTCCCGCCCCCCGGTCAGCGCCACCAGCTGATCCGGCCGGACCCACCGGGCCCGCCCGTCGTCGAGCCGCACCGCGCACCGCCCGTCGCTCCCCGGCCCGGCGATCACCGTCCCGAACACCGGCCCCGCCGCCGCCTCACAACTCAGCCGCACCCGAACCCGCGCCTGCACCGCCGGGCACACCACACCATTTCCCGATGCACTCATGATCAATGTCTCTGCCGTTTCTTCTCGATCACTCCTAACATTCAATTATAGCGGCTATAACACACACTTTCAACGCTTTTCGCGTAGCTGCTATAATCCGGTCTGCCGTCCGGGACGATGCCCGGCGGAACGCGGCGTATGCGAGGAGGGCGACGATATGGGTGACGACGACGAGCCAGGCCGGGACAACGGCGGCGGGCGGCGCCGTGAGGACGTGCTCAGGGAACTGTCGGCGCTCGGCCCGCGGTACGCGGACCTGACGGACGAGCTCGACGAGATCCGCAAGCGGATGACGGCGGCGGTGCGGGACGGGTTCGCGCTGTCCCTGACGGCGGCACAGATGTCGGCGGTGTCGGGGCTGTCCGGGTCGCGGATCTACCAGATGCGCGACGGTCGCCGCTGACACTGCGATCCGGCGCCGTAGCCTGCGGCGTTCGACCGGCACAGCTCTTACCACACGGCAATTAAATGTGGCAAGATCAGGACGTGGCACCCGGGGCGTGATACTCCGGGGCACGAGCAAGACGGTGGGTGGCTAGACCCGCCGACAAGAGAAGAAACGGCAATCCCCACGGGGGCCAACGCATCTCACATGCGTGGCCTTCGTGGGCGGAAGGAGCGCCCCTATGTGCGCAGACCCCCACCGCCTCCGGTCCCACCGCCCCAGCACGGCGGTGCACAGCCGGTGTGGTCCACGCTCCCACCGGCGCCTGCACGGAAGGGGTGCGCGGGCCCGGCGGACGGCGTGCGCCGCGATCGCCCTCGCGACCGTGGTGAGCCTGGCCGTCGCGCCCGTCGTATCCGCGGACCCCGGCAACGCCGCCGCGTCGTCCGACCCGTGCCAGGGCATCGGACCGATGCTGACCCCGACCCCCGACGCCCCGAAAGCCGACCTGCCCGGCGAGAACACGGCGCCGATCATCGCAGGCGACAACGCTTTCGGTGTCGACAACCTGCTGCGCCCCACGGCCCAGGCGCTCGGGATCAACGGGTCACTCCCCCAGGGGCAGGTGTTCCCGAACTTCCGGGTCTTCGACCCGAGCATCCAGGGCGAGGGCACCTACAACGAGAAGACCTCGCTGCAGTCCGGGTTGGTCTGCTCGCTCGCCGACAGCCTGGCGAAGAAGAAGATCCGCCGTGACCTCGTCCAGAAGATCGTCGCCGGACTGTTCGCCACGCCCACCCTGCTGGCCGGCCTCGAAGGCCCGGACATCGCGGCGCTGGTGCAGAGCGGCGTCGCGTGCGGCATCGACATGGTCCAGGCCGCAGCGGCGGGCGCCGCCGCCGGTGGCAGCGCCGGAGCCGCAGCCACCGCGGCCGCGCCCGCGGCGATCAGTGCCGGCCCGGTCTGTGTCGCCGCCGCAGGCGACGCCGCCCGGATCGCCGGGAAAGTCATCAACGTGTGGGAGCACAACCCGTACTTCCCCCAGGTCAGCGAGTTCGCAGCGGTCCTCGACCCGGACAGTCCCATCGGCCGGGAGGTCTACGACATGCTCCCGGCCCCGCTGCAGCGCCCCGAGACGATCGGGATCATGAAGACGCTCAGCCGCTTCGACTTGAAGTTGAGCGAGGTGTGGGTGGGCAAATCCATCGCCATCTTCGGTGACGCCACCGCCAAAGCGGCACAAGGCGATACGTCCGCCGTCCCCGGTGCCGCGATCGCCGCGATCGAGCTGGGCATCCAGGTGCTGTCGGCGGCAACGTACGCGCTCACCGGCTCGGACACCTTCAGCATCGGCGGCGAGAGCCTCGTCGACACCAAGCAACTGGTCAACCAGATGAGCCTGGTGTACTCCGGCGCCTACCTGGTCCGCCACGTCGACCAG
>CAJCHX010000599.1 GCA_903970215.1 Acidobacteriaceae bacterium | reverse complement strand
GACCGGCGGCGATGTGCCCCGTCGGGTGCACGCTCTGCTCCGGCCGCAGAGCTCGCCCTACGTCGGGATCGTCGCGGCGGCGGCGACCGTGCTCGTGATCGCGGTGGCCGCGGTCGCCACCACAGCCACCGCGGAGCTCACTCGGTGCGCGTTCGTCCACGCGCGGGTGGTCGACGTGCCCGGGCGCGGCGGGATACAGCAGTCCCACGCGGGCACGGTGACGAACTTCTGATCCAGCGGGCTCGGCCAGGTCAGGCAGATTCGTCGACCAGTCGACCCACTACGGCCGACAGGGCCCCGATGGACGAAAAGGTCGCCTTCTTGAGCGCCTCGTCCGGAAACTCGACGTCGAACTCGTCCTCGCACGCCAGCATCACGTTCACGGTCGCGTGTGATGTCAAACCGGCCTCGAAGAGATCACTGTCACCGGCCAGCGACGCGACGTCGACCGTCAGCTTGCCGTGGGCGGCCAGAATGTGTCGGATCTTCTGTTCCATCGTCGACTTTCGCTTCGGTGACCAGTGGCGTTCGCGCCCAGGGGGCGTGGCCGCCAACTTACTACACATATTTGTAGTATCTTGCGGTAGTGGTGGTGCGAGCTTTTCCAGCGTCGATAGACGGACTTCCTCGTGGGTGACGTCCACCGGGTATCGACTCGGGCGGGCATGTTGCGGGTACCGCAGATCACAGCGGCGTTCTGGGCGGCTAAGGCGTTGTCGACGGCACTCGGTGAGTCCGCCTCGGACTTCCTGGTGAATGCAATGGCGCCGCAGATCGCTGTGGCCCTCGGCTTCGTCGCCTTTGTCGCGGCTCTGGTGATCCAATTGCGGGTCGGTCGGTACCTGGCGTGGACGTATTGGCTGGCGGTGGTGGTGGTCGGCGTCTTCGGCACGATGGCGGCCGACGTCATGCACGTCGCTCTCGGTGTGCCGTACCCCGTGTCGACCCTCTTCTATGCCGCGGTGCTGGCGGCGGTGTTCGTGGCGTGGCGCAGAACCGAGGGCACACTGTCCATCCATTCCATCGACACCCTGCGTCGGGAGCTGTTCTACTGGGCCGCCGTGGTCGCGACATTCGCGATGGGAACCGCTCTGGGTGACTTCACCGCCAACACCCTGCACCTGGGGTATCTGCCTTCCGCAGTGTTGTTCGCCGTTCTCATCGTGATTCCGGCGGCGGGTCGGCGTTGGCTGCGGTGGAATCCGGTCGCGTGCTTCTGGACCGCCTACGTGATCACCCGCCCACTCGGCGCGTCGGTCGCCGACTGGCTCGGGAAGCCCAGAGCTGTCACCGGACTCGGCCTCGGCGATGGACCGGTGACCATCGCCCTCGCGCTGTGCATCGTCGGCGTCGTCGGTTATCTCGCGGTCACCCGATCGGACGTGCAGCACCCGGCCCCCGCATCAGAGACGGCATGACATTTCGTGCCCCTCCGGGAGGGCGTGGCGCGCTCTGTCCCGACCGGCGCCGATGAGGCCGGTCCCGTCGGATTCTGCACGGCTGGTCGATGTGGCCCGCGAATGGGGCAGGATCGGGACCCTCGGGTTCGGCGGGCCGCCCACGCACATCGCGATGCTGCGCCGGGTCTGCGTCGACCAGCGGGGATGGATCGAGCCGGACGAGTTCGAGGACGCGATCGCGGCCTGCAACCTGCTCCCCGGCCCTGCATCGACGCAACTGTCGATCTTCTGCGCGTGGCGGGTACGCGGAACAGCTGGGGCCGTGGTCGGTGGTCTGGCGTTCATCCTGCCCGGATTCGCCGCAATCCTCGCTCTGTCGGTGGTGTTTCTCAGCTCGGGTCCGCCGCAATGGGTGGTCGCCGCCGGCGCCGGGGCGGGTGCCGCTGTCGCCGCGGTCGCGCTGCATG
>CAJCHX010000598.1 GCA_903970215.1 Acidobacteriaceae bacterium | reverse complement strand
CCGCCGCGCCCGCCACGCGCCCAGTCCTGTCGGATCCCGCGGTGTCGCCCGGATAGGGTGGATCGGTGATCGAACGTCGTGTCACCGCGCTGCCGGGCGATCGGGTGGTTGCCCGCGTCCGGGGCGTCGTCCTTGTGATCGACGCCGCGGCGTTGGACGCGCCCGCCGCCGTTCCGGCCCTGCTGGGTGCACTCGCGAGTGCTCCGCCCGGCACCGACTGGGTGGACGTGCTCGCGACCAACGCCGCCCCCGGCCTGTCCTTCGCGGCCGTCGAGGTGCTCGGTAACGACCTGCGTGCGGCCCTGGGCGGTAACGGGAGGGCCACCGTCGCACTGTTCGCCGGAGCCGGTGAGGCCGCACCGGAGCATGTGCTCACGACGTCCCCCGACGGCGCTTTCCTGGAGCGGGTCGCGAGTCTGGCGCCTGCCAACGTCGTCACCGTCACCGTCGGGCCGCCGCGTCCGCCGGCGATCGCGTGCCGTCCCGCCTCCCTCGCGCTGTACGACGGGGCGGCTCCCGCTGCGGGTGCGGTCCTGTGGACCCCCGACCGGATCGCTCCGCGCGCCACCGGCCCGCAGTCCGGGCCGAAGTCGGAACCGTTCCCGGTGGTTCGCGCGATCGACCCGGTCCCCAGCCTCCCGCCGGACGCGCCGCAGATGCCCTCGCATGCTGCCGGGTCGGTCGTTCCTCCGCAGCCGCCGACGGGGGCGTCGCCGGCGCTCCCCGGGGTGCTGCCCGCGACGGACGGCGACGAGCGGTCGTTCGAGCCCACCGACATGGATCTCGCCGCCGCCTCCGGCGCGGAGCGCGCGCTGGTCTCCGGCCCCCTGGTCTCCGGCCGACGCTGCGCGTTCGGCCACCTCAACGCCCCGAACGCGGCATTCTGCACCCGCTGTGGCGCGTTGGTGAACCAGAAGGCGCCCACGGAGACGGGCCCGCGGCCGCCGCTGGGAACGTTGATCGCCGACGACGGGTCGGCCTACGTGCTGGACGGCGATGTCGTGATCGGGCGCGATCCCGCGCCGTTCCTCGACCGGCGCGGCGGCCGCTCGGCCGACGGTGCCAGCCGGGCTACGGCCATCACGCTGGCGGACCCGACGGGATCGCTGTCACGCGCGCACTTGGAGCTGCGGCTTCAGGGGTGGGTCATCCTGGCCGTCGACGTCGGCTCGTCCAACGGCACCTGGGTGCGGCCGCCCGGAGTTCCGGCGCCGTTCCCGCTGGCGCCGGGGCAGCCGGTCGCGCTCGCGGTGGGATCCGAGATCCACATCGGCGGCCGAGTTCTGGTGCTGCAGGCCAACGAAGCCGGCTGATCAGGCTCTAGCGCCTGATTCGGCCCGGTCGTTGAATCAGGCGCCGTTGATCATGCCGGTGGTCTGGAACACGACGCGGCGGCCGATCTCTACCGCGTGGTCGGCGAACCGCTCGTAGTACCGGCCGAGCAGTGTCACGTCGATCGCGGCGGCCACACCGTGCTTCCAGTCGCGGTCCATCAGCACCGTGAACAGGTGCCGGTGCAGGTCGTCCATCGCGTCGTCCTGCTCCTCGAGCTCTGCGGCCTGGTGCATGTCCTGGGTGCGCAGTACCTCTCGCGCCGACTGTGCGAGTTCGACCGCCAGCCGGCCCATCTCGGCGAAGTAGCCGTTGACCTCCTCGGGGAGGGCCTTGTGTGGGTGCCGACGGCGCGCCACCTTGGCGACGTGCAGCGCGAGCGCACCCATCCGGTCCACGTCGGCGATGATCTGGAAGCCGGACACCACCACCCGGAGGTCACCCGCGACCGGCGCCTGCAGCGCCAGGAGCGTGAAGGCCTCCTCCTCGGCGCGCTTCGACAGGGTCCGGATCTCGTCGTGGCCCGTGATGACGTCCTCGGCAATGGCCAGATCGGCCTGCAGAAGCGCGTTCGTCGCCTTCGCCATAGCCACGCCGGAGCGCCCGCAGATGTCTCCCAGGGTGTCGTTGAAGGCACCCATCTGCTCGATGTAGGCAGTACGCATGCCGGTAGCATACCGGCATCCGCTGGTCGGTCAGTCGACTTATCGCAGCCTTACCTGAACAACAGGTGAATGTCGCGTCGGATCGGTCAGCCGCCCGACTGCGGCAGTCCCGACTCGGCCTCCGGCGCGGCGTCGTCGTACGGGTCGTCGAGCCAGCCGTCGGGGAGCACGACCCGGCCCGGTGTGCCCTGGCGCCCACGGGGCCCCTCGGCGTCCTGGGGGAACGGCACCGTCGGGTCGAGGGTGTCCAGCAGCTCGCGCAGCCGCGCCAGCGTCTCTACCCGGGCGAGCTCGACCCGCAGCTCCGAGCCGGCCGGAAAGCCGCGCATGTACCACGCGACATGCTTACGGATCTCCCGCATGCCCTTGTCTTCGCCGTGGTGTGCGGCCAATAATCGGCCGTGGCGGTACATGATGTCGGCCACCTCGCCGAGATTCGGGGGTGTGGGTATCGGAGTACCGTTCAGCGCCGCGGACAGCTCGGAGAACAGCCAAGGGCGGCCCAGGCAGCCGCGGCCGATGACCACGCCGTCGCAGCCGGTGCGGTTCATCATCGCCACGGCATCGTCGGCGGAGAAGATGTCTCCGTTGCCCAGGACGGGGATCGCGTCTCCGAACCGGGAGTGCATGTGCTCCTTGAGGCGGGCGATCTCGTCCCAATCGGCCTGCCCGGAGTAGCGCTGCGCGGCGGTTCGCGCGTGCAGGGCCACGGCCACGGCGCCCTGCTCGGCCGCGATCCGGCCGGCGTCGAGATGCGTGTGGTGGTCGTCGTCGATGCCCACGCGGAACTTGACCGTGACCGGGATATCGGTGCCCGCCACTCCGCGGACCGCGGCGTCGACGATGCGCGCGAACAGGTTCCGCTTGTACGGCAGGGCCGACCCGCCACCCCGGCGAGTGACCTTCGGAACCGGGCAGCCGAAGTTCATGTCGAGATGGTCGGCCAGTCCCTCGTCGGCGATCATCCGCGCAGCGGCGTACGTGTATTCCGGGTCGACGGTATACAGCTGCAGGGACCGCGGATCCTCGTCGGGGCCGAACGTGGTCATGTGCATCGTGACCGGGTGGCGTTCGACGAGGGCCCGCGCGGTCACCATCTCGCACACGTACAGACCGGCGACGGTGCCCGACCGCTGCAGCTCGAGCTCCCGGCACAGCGTGCGGAACGCGACGTTGGTGACGCCGGCCATCGGTGCGAGAACGACGGGTGAGGCGAGCTCGAACCGCCCGATGCGCACGCGCGGGCGGGTGGTGGTGTCCGCTGCAGTCATGCTGAGATCAGGCGTTGGCGGCGGCGAGCTCGCGCTTCTTGGCCTCGCGGGCGAGTGCGCGGTCGCGCATCTCCTCGAACCGCACGGCCTGGCGCTCCAGTTCCTCGAGGAACTCGGCCAGCTCCTCGCGGGTCTGCTCGCCCTCGGGGCCGAAGTCGTCGCGCTCGAAGATCTTCCACTTCTTCAGGACGGGCATGACCACCTCGTCGCGGTGCTGGCGCAGGTCGTAGATGCCGTGCTTGGCCATCAGGACGCCGTTCCGGCGGAAGTCCGGCATACCGGCGCCGGGCATCTCGAAGTTCATGAGGGTGTCTGTGATCGCGCGCAGTGCCTGGTCGGGGACCAGGTCGATGCCCGCGCCGCAGATGTTGCGGTAGAAGATCATGTGTAGGTTCTCGTCCGCGGCGATGCGTTGCAGCATCTTGTCGGCGATCGGGTCGTTGCACGCCTTGCCGGTGTTGCGGTGGCTCACGCGGGTGGCGAGCTCCTGGAACGTCACGTAAGCGACCGAGTGCAACATCGTGAGCGCATCGTCGGTGTGCTCCGCGACCTTGCCCTGCGGATTCCACCCGTTCGCCATGTGGATCATGCGGGCCTCTTCGAGCTTCACCGGGTCGACGCCGCGGGTCACTACGAGGTAGTCGCGCATGACGATGCCGTGCCGGTTCTCCTCGGCGGTCCAGCGGCCCACCCAGTGGCCCCACGCGTGGTCCATCGAGAAGTTGGCGGCGATCTCCCGGTGGTAGGTCGGGAGGTTGTCTTCGGTGAGTAGGTTGGTGATCATCGCAGCCTTGGCGACCTCACCCAGCGTGCTCTGCTCGGGGTCGTAATCCGTGCCGCCGAGAGTGGAGTAGTTGGAGCCCTCGTCCCAGGGGATGTAGTCGTGCGGGCTCCAGTCCTTGGCCATCGCCAGGTGTCGATCGACTTCCTTCTCCGCTGCACCGGAGAGCTCATGGAGCAGCTCGAGTTGGGTCAGTTGACGCGTCACCATTCATCCTCCGGACATGCTCGTCTTCGATCGGGCGTATTCGGGTACGGTACGGCAAATGGAAAAATGCCTCAAAAAACTGTGACCGGGCCCGCGGCTGAAACGATCTGCCTGATCAGGATGCTGCCATCGCTCGCTTACGCGCCTCTCGCGCCAAGGCACGGTCGCGCATCTCCTCGAACCGCACTACCTGACCGTCGAGTTCTTGGAGGTGGTTCGCCAGCTCGTCGCGGGCCTTCTCGCCCTCGGGGCCGAAGTCGTCGCGCTCGAAGATCTTCCACTTCTTCAGGACGGGCTTGACCACCTCGTCGCGGTGCTGGCGCAGGTCGTAGATGCCGTGCTTGGCCATCAGGACGCCGTTGCGCCGGAAGTCGGGCATCCCCAGGCCCGGCATCTGGAAGTTGCACAGCACGTCCGCGATCGCACGCAGCGCCTGGTCCGGGGCCACATCGATGCCCGCGCCGCAGATGTTGCGGTAGAAGATCATGTGCAGGTTCTCGTCCGCGGCGATGCGCTGCAGCATCTTGTCGGCGATCGGGTCGTTGCACGCCTTGCCGGTGTTGCGGTGGCTGACGCGGGTGGCCAGCTCCTGGAACGTCACGTAGGCGACGGCGTGCAGCAGGCTGCGTTCGTCGCGGCCGGCGCCGGTGTGGCCCTCGGAGGCGACGCCGTTGCCCATGTGGATCATCCGGAACTCCTCGAGCTGCACCGGGTCGACGGCCCGGGTCACCAGAAGGTAGTCGCGCATCACGATGCCGTGCCGGTTCTCCTCGGCGGTCCAGCGGCCCACCCAGTGGCCCCACGCGTGGTCCATCGAGAAGTTCTCGGCGATCTCCCGGTGGTAGCTGGGGAGATTGTCCTCGGTGAGCAGGTTGGTGATCATCGCCGCACGCGCCACGTCCGACAGCCGGCTCTGCGACGGGTCGTAGTCGTCGCCCCCGAGCGCGGCGAAGTTGCGCCCCTCGTCCCACGGCACGTAGTCGTGCGGGCTCCAG
>CAJCHX010000597.1 GCA_903970215.1 Acidobacteriaceae bacterium | reverse complement strand
CGGGATAGCGCTCCTCGGAGCGTTCGTAGGCCATCAGACCAAGAGCAGCCACCCGCTCCTGCCGCTCCGGGTCCTCGCGGATCGGACACGAGCCGGCGCGTATCTGGCGGTGCTGTTCGCAGGTGCGGGCATGTTCGGTGTCTTCCTCTTCCTCACGTACTACGTGCAGTCGACGCTCGGGTACAGCGCCTTGAAGACCGGGCTCGCCTTCCTGCCGATGGTCGCCGTGCTGATGGCGACGTCCACGATGTCCAGCCAGTACCTGGCCAGGCGCGTCGGTCCCCGCTGGATCGTCACGATCGGCATGCTCGCTGCTGCGGGCGGCATGGTGCTCCTCGCCCAGATCGGGGTGGCGAGCGGCTACGTGTCGCACATCCTGCCCGGACTGGTCTGCGTCGGTGCCGGCATCGGCTTGATCTACTCCTCGGCCATGAACCAGGCCACCTCGCGACTCGACAGGAGCGATGCCGGCGTCGGCTCCGCCATGGTCACGACGATGCAGCAACTCGGCGGGTCGACGGGCACTGCGCTGCTCAACACCCTGGCTGCGAGCGCCTCCGCCGCCTACCTGGCCAGCCGGACCTCGACTGCGGCAGCCATGGTGCACGCAGCCGTGCACGGGTATGCGACCGCATTCTGGTGGTCCGCGGCCATCTTCGGCGCCGGCGCAGTGATCTGCGGGGCATTGCTCACCAGCCGTATCCCCGCCACCGTCGAAGACGCCGTACCGGTTGCAGCGTGAGGCGTCGCCCTGTGCAGGAACTGCAGGCAAGCGCGAGATCAGCTCCGTCTGCGGCGCCGAGCGTCGAGCGCAGCGACGTCACGCGCAACCGGGCGAAGCTGCTCGCAGCGGCGAACGAGATGATCGCGGCCCGCGGCGAGGAAGCCACGATCGAGTCGATTGCACGACGCGCCGGCCTCGGGGTCGGTACTGCGTACCGGCACTTCGCCAACAAACAGGCGCTCCTCCAGGCGCTTTTCGCCGACAGGATCGACCGGATCCTCGAGTTGCTCGACACGGTCGGAGGCGAGGCGGACCCGGGCGACGCGCTCTGGCGTTTCATGCGCGAGGCCGCCGCCCTGCAGGCGAGTGACCGCGGGCTGCGGGACGCCATCAGCATGTCGGACGGCTTCGAGATCCTGAGCGACCGGCGAGACCGCCTGGCGGCAGGGGTCAGGGCCCTGGTCGACCGAGCCAAGGCGGCCGGCGCCGTCCGGTCCGACTTCGAGGGCACCGACGTGCCGATGATCTTCACCCTCCTCGGCGCTGTCGCCGACGACACCGACGGGGTCCACGGCGATCTGTGGCGGCGCTACCTGGAGATGATCCTCGACGGGATCCGTCCCGCCACGACGCCCCGCCGGCCCCTGCCCGTCGCGGCCCTCGACGTTGCCGAACTTCCCGTCTTGATGAAGCAGCACCACCGACGCTCCAACCGAAACAATGGATGATGTCGCCCGGCCCGAATCGACACGCAGCGGCAGACGCTGCGGACGAGGAGCAGCCGTGCACGACACGACCGCGGCACGCGCCGATCACGCGGTGCGACGCCCAACCAGCGAGACGACCAGGAGGATCGTTCGATTTTGACTTACTGTTACGCGTTTGATCACAAGCATCGGCGGGCCCCGATGGAGATGAAGGACCTCCTCGGTGGGAAGGGGGCGAATCTGGCGGAGATGACGTCGGTGTTGGGTTTGCCGGTGCCGCCGGGGTTCACGATCACGACCGATGCGTGCCGGGATTATCTGGTGTCGGGGTGGCCCGAGGGTCTCGATGCCGAGATCGCCCGGCAGGTCCGCAGGCTCGAGAAGGCGATGGGCAAGAAGCTCGGCGATCCTGACGACCCGTTGTTGGTGAGTGTGCGGTCGGGGGCGAAGTTCTCGATGCCGGGGATGATGGACACGGTGTTGAACCTCGGGTTGAACGACCGGTCGGTGAAGGGTCTGGCTGAGCAGACCAGCGACGAGCGGTTCGCGTTCGATTCGTACCGGCGTTTCGTGTCGATGTACGGGCGGATCGTGCTCGGTGTTGACGGTGCCGCGTTCGACGACCCCTACGAGGCGGCCCGGGAGGCGTCGGGTGCGGCGTCGGACGCGGAGATCCCGGCCGGTGCCCTGCGGGATCTGGTCGGGGTGTTCATGGCGGTGGTGGAGCGGGAGACCGGCCGGGCCTTCCCGCAGGATCCGGTGGAGCAGTTGCGGGGGGCGGTCGAGGCGGTGTTCGGGTCGTGGAACGGGGA
>CAJCHX010000596.1 GCA_903970215.1 Acidobacteriaceae bacterium | reverse complement strand
TGCGGGGCATGCACAGTGCTGATCGACGGCGAACCCCGCCACTCGTGCATCACACCGGCGTTCCGCGCCCGGGGTCGCGAGATCACCACGGCCGCCGGCCTGGCCCCGCCGGGTGAACTGCACCCGGTTGCGCGAGACTTCGTGGCGGCCGCGGGATTCCAGTGCGGATTCTGCACAGCCGGGATGGTGGTGACGGCGGCCGCACACCGCGCCGGCCTCGGTCCGCGGGACCCGGACGAGGCGTTCAAGGGCAGCCTGTGCCGGTGCACCGGCTACCGATCGATCCGGGGCGCGCTGGCGGGTACGCCCGGCGCCGACTGCCCGCGGGCACCCGCAGCGCGGCGAGTGGTGACCGGGACCGAGCCCTACACGCTCGACACCCCACCACCCGGGGACCGCCTGTTACACATGGCCTTCGCCGTCAGTCCGCATGCGCACGCCCGGGTTGTCGGTGTCGATGCGTCCGCCGCGTGGGCGCTGCCGGGTGTGCGCGCGGTGTTCACTGCCGACGACGATCCCGGAGTACGACATTCGTGGGCGCGACACGAGCACCGGACCGACGATCCTGACGACACAGTGCTGTTCGACACCGTAGCCCGGTACGTCGGACAACGGATGGTGGCCGTGGTCGCCGACGATCCGCGCACCGCCGCCCGCGCGGCGGAGCTGGTCACGATCGAATACCAGCGGTTGCCAGCGGTATTCGAGCCGAGCGAGGCGCTGCGCGGGCACGTCGTGGTGCACCCCGACGCGCCGCCGGACGCCCGGATCGCGGATCCGGCACACAACGTGGTCGCCGCCGGCGACGGGGCCACCGGCGATGTGGAGGCCGGGCTACTCGCCGCGGCCGCCACCGTCGACGACGTGTGGACCACGCATCGGGTGCAGCACGCACACCTCGAGACCCATTCCGCGCAGGCCTGGATCGACGAGGGCCGACTGGTGATCAAGAGCTCGACCCAGGTGCCGTTCCTGGTTCGGGACGAGGTCGCGCTGATTCTGGGCCGCGACCGCGACGACGTCCGGGTGTTCGCCACCCGAGTGGGCGGGGGATTCGGCGCCAAGCAGGAGATGCTGCTGGAGGCCTACGTGGGGCTGGCGGCCCTGCGGCTGGGATCGCCTGTCCAAGCGGAACTGACACGGCGCCAACAGTTCACGGTCGCGCCGTGCCGTCATCCGTTCTCCGTCCGAGTGCGCGCCGGCTGCGACTCCGACGGCGTGCTCACCGCGCTCGACCTCGACGTCACATCCGATGCAGGTGCCTACGGGAACCACTCGACCGGGGTGTTGTTCCACGGTTGCAGCGAGTCGGTGGCCGTATACCGCTGCCCCAACAAGCGGATCGCGGCGCGCGCCGTGTACACCAACAACGTGCCCTCGGGTGCGTTCCGCGGTTACGGCCTCGGCCAGGTCGGCTTCGCCGTCGAAGGCGCTATGACAGCGTTGGCGCGGCAGATCGGCATGGACCCCATCGAGTTTCGTCGCCGCAACGTCGTTCTTCCGGGCGATCCGCTGGTCGACTTCCACACGGAGGGGCCCGATCCCGCCGACGGCGACCTCACCTACGGCGGCAGCTACGGGCTCGACCAATGCCTGGACGCCGTCGCAGCCCGGCTCGACGCACCCGGGCCCCCGACGCCGAACGGTTGGCTGCGCGGGCGCGGTGCCGCCCTCGCAATGATCGCGACATTGCCGCCGCGCGGTCATGTCGCCGACGCGACGGTCGAACTCACCGGCGACGGTCCCGTACTCTCCGTCGGCACCGCCGAGTTCGGCAACGGCACTACGACGGTCCTCGTGCAGTTGGTCGCGACCGCGCTCGCGACGGCCACCGACGCAGTCACGATCCGGAACGCGGACACCGACGTCGTCGGGTACGACACCGGTGCGTTCGGCTCGGCCGGCACCGTTGTCGCCGGGCGAGCGGTGTGGCAGGCCGCGCGGGCCGCGGCGGACGCGGTGCGGATCGAGGCTGCGCAGCGGCGGGGTGTCGCCGCCGATACGGTCGACCTCGCGACGCTGGATCTGCGGGACTACGCAGGGATCATCGGGTACGGACGACACGACGGCACCCCGCGGTCGGTCGCGTTCAACGTGCAGGGCTTCGACGTGGCGGTGGACCCCGAGACGGGCGAGGTCGCGATCCTGCGGTCGGTGCACGCCGCGGACGCGGGGACGGTACTCAATCCGGAGCAGCTGCGTGGGCAGATCGAGGGCGCAGTGGTACAGGCGCTGGGGACGGTGATGTTCGAGGAGATGCGGATCGACGCCGACGGCGCCGTGGTGAACCCCGAGTTCCGCAACTACCACCTACCGCAGTTGGCAGATGCCCCCGAGACCGAGGTGGTCTTCGCGCAGACCCACGACGAACTCGGGCCGCTGGGCGCGAAGTCGATGAGTGAGGCGCCGTACAACCCCGTCGCACCGGCGCTGGCGGCGGCGATCGCCGACGCGGTGGGCGTCGAACCGCGCGCGTTGCCGCTCACGCGCGACCGGGTGTGGCACCTGCTCGCGTCGGACTGACCGCCGGAGAACACCTCCACTGTGACGACCCGAATAGATACCGGGTGTTGCAGACCGCGATCACGGCGGACACCCAGACGTGGCGGTATCGCGTGGAGTTCGGTCACCGCTACGACTCCCGACCGGACATCGTGTGGTCGGTCGGGGTCGAGCCGGCCCGGCTGAGGCGCTGTCATCCGGTTGGGGCACATCTGATGATGGTCACGATCGCGGTCGGTGTGGGGCGGCGACCTTCTCCAGCGCCTGCCTTGTCGCTGTGGCCGCGATCGTGACCAGGCTGAGATCGGCATCGACGTGACCTCTGAGGCGGTCTGCCCCAGATCCCCACCGGTCGTCGGCTACCCGACCGCTTGCAACTGTCACCACCGGATGGCGGCGTCGTGGGTGGGGTTGATGGACTCCGATGGTGTACACCGCCACCGCCACCACGACCGACCCTTCTGCCGGAAATCACAGCTGACAGCGTTGACGACCCGAATAGCGAGATAACGACGCTCCCAGCGGGATTCTCCGGCGTAGTCGGGAGCTCCGGCGCCGATCAGGGCAGACGCCAGTCCACCGGCTCCCCACCCTGCTCGACGAGCAACGCGTTGGCGCGGCTGAACGGCCGCGATCCGAAGAAGCCGCGCGATGCCGACAGTGGTGAGGGATGCGGCGACTCGATCCGCGGCACGTCGCCGAGCCGGGGCGCCAACGACGCGGCATCGCGGCCCCACAGGATCGCGACCAGGGGCCCACCGCGCGCGACGAGGGCATCGATCGCACACTCGGTGACCGTCTCCCATCCCCTGCCGCGGTGCGATGCCGGCGCAGTGGGTCGCACGGTCAGTACCCGGTTGAGCAGCAATACGCCCTGCTCGGCCCACGGCGTCAGGTCACCGTTCGACGGTGTGGGGAACCCTAGATCGGCCGAATACTCGGTGTAGATGTTGTGCAGGCTACGCGGCACCGGACGTACGTCCGGATGCACCGAGAACGACAGTCCCACAGCGTGTCCCGGTGTCGGGTACGGGTCCTGTCCCACGATCAGCACGCGCACCGCATCGAACGGCTGGGTGAACGCGCGCAGGACGTGCTCACCCGCGGGCAGATACTCTCTGCCGTCGGCGATCTCGGCCCGTAGGAAGTCGCCCAGCGCGGTGACGTTCGCTGCGACGGGCTCGAGCGCTCGCGCCCAGCCCGGGTCGACGATCTCGGCCAGAGGTCTCCGCGCCATCCTGCTATTCCCCTTCCGGGTCGTTGCCGAAACTCGTCCAGCCGCCCGCGTCGGGCGCGGCGGCGCCTGCGAGAGTCACCGCCGGCTCACCCGCCTGGACCGTACCGATCCTGCGGAAGCCGGACGGCAACGCCGCGCCTTCCGGGAACGTCGCGATCAGCGCGTGGTCCTCACCGCCGGTCAGGACCCAGTCGCCGGCCGCCGCCGAAAGCCGGGACGCTGCCCGCTCGAGTACCGGATCCGCTTGCAGCGCTGCGGGATCGAGGTCGACGGTGACGCCACTGCACCGAGCGATCGCGCGGGCGTCCCGGATCAGGCCGTCGGAGACGTCGGTCATCGCAGTCGCACCGGCGTCCGCGGCCTGCGGTCCGGCGAGCAGTGGCGGTT
>CAJCHX010000595.1 GCA_903970215.1 Acidobacteriaceae bacterium | reverse complement strand
GCCGTGGCGCGATCTGATCTGGATTGCGTACGGGGTCGGGTGGCTGTTGGCAGTCGCGGCCACGTTCATGATCGACCACCTCGACCTCCTCGGCGTCCGCCAGGCGGTGAGCCGGCCGGGCCAGTACACGCCTCCCGTGTTCAAGGTCCGCTGGCTCTACGCATGGGTGCGGCACCCGCTGATGCTCGGATTGCTGATGGCCTTCTGGATCACTCCGAACATGAGCGCCGGACATCTCCTGTTCGCTTCGGCGGCAACCGGCTACATCGTGGTCGGCGTGAGGTTCGAGGAGCGAGACCTCCGCCACCATCTCGGACAGCCGTACCTGGACTACGCCAGACGGGTCCCAGCAGTCATCCCCCGACTCAATCGCAGCGGTGCGCGGCCCGCATGTGGACGGGGACCTGCTGGTGGCTAGTGCGTGGCCGCGTCGACAAGCTCGTCAGCTGACCGATCGACCGCGGACGACGGTGTTCCGGATGGCCGCGGCTACCGCGATCGGGGCTTCGGCTTGCGGGAAGTGACCGGCATTCTCGAGCGCTGTCACGTCGGCGTTCGGCAGCAGTTCCCGCGCGCGTTCGAGCACCCGCCGTCCCGACACTGGATCTTGCAGTCCCCATACCAAACTGAGTGGGCGGTCCCATGCCTGCAGCGCGGCCTCCCAGCGGCCGTGGTGAAGTTCACGTTCGGCGTTGTATCGAATCAGAAGGTGAAAGATCTTATGCCCGTCGTTGCGCGAGATGCCCTGCCACAGGTTGTCGAATTCGTCGTCGGTCAACTTCGATTCGCCCCGAACGCCGTCGATCAATGAGCGGACGTGCGCGCCCGTCACGAGGCCCGCGAGGACCGGGCCGAGCTCCGGATCGATGAGCTGCTTCTGCACCTCTGTGGGGCGATACTCGCTGTAGACGATGCCGCAGTTCAAGATCGTCACACTGCCGAGGTCGAAGGGTAGGGCGGCGTGGCGGCGTCGATCGAGAAGCTCCTGACCGACGATCCCCCCGTAGTCGTGGACCACGAGGTTGATCTGGTCGAGCCCGAGGTGCGAAACCAGCTGCTCGACGATGTCGGCGGACTCGGCGACGCTGTACTCGTACGGGTTGGGCTTATCGGACGCGCCGTATCCGAGGAAGTCGAGCGTGATGACGGTGTGGTCTGCCGCGAGTGCGGCGGCCACCGCGACGTAGTCGTACGACCAGGTCGGAAAGCCCTGCAACATCAGCACGGCGGGCCCCTGCCCTCGTTGCCGGTAGGCGATCTCGTGTCCGTGTGGGGTCACGAATGTCTCGTTCTCCGCGATCCAGTGCGCGGCGCCGCTCGGGGTGTGGCCGTCTGTTGCCTGCGTGTCTGCCATACCGGCGCCTTTCTGCGATGAGCGGCTATCGGGCCCTGGACCGCATCGCCCGTGCCGAAGATCATTCCGCACGGGTTCGTCGTCGCCCAGCTCGCGCTCGTGCTCAGACTTGCATCGCAGCGCGCCGCGGGCAATGCGCTGGCGACGACAGTGCCGGCCCGTGCCCTGGCCACGTTCTTGCGCGGGCTCTCGAAGCCGGCGTTGCCGGTTGATCGACCAGATCGAACGCGTGTTACATGGCGGCGCATCAGCACCGAACGATCTCGCCTAGATACGAGGTCCATGTCTGGACAAGTGGATTGTGATGTGGTTCACTTATCTGCGGTGACCACGCGTCGAGTCGCGGCCCACCGACT
Source organism: Acidobacteriaceae bacterium (assembly GCA_903970215.1). GTDB lineage: Bacteria > Actinomycetota > Actinomycetes > Mycobacteriales > Mycobacteriaceae > Tsukamurella. The sequence continues at coordinate 12,890 of CAJCHX010000595.1, read as the reverse complement.
CCTGGAAAGGTGGATCATGCGTCGCGGCGATCGCATCAGGTTGGCTCGTGAACTGCTGACGTTCGGGACCGTTCTCGCTGTGGTGATCCGCGGGAAGGTGTCGGTTCTCCTCGACGATGGTCGCGCCATGTGGGTGGACGCGAACGAGCTGATCCTACTGGAGGATTGAGCCTCGGCGCATTCCCGCTCGCGGACTACGAGACGCTGGTGAGACCTCGGTGAAACGCCGATGAAACTCTGAATCACTATCTGCCACAGGCAATTGCACGATGGCTTCCTAACGAACTATCATCCTGCGCACAACCGCGGTCGTGACTGGCGACAAACACCACCAGGCTCGACAAGCAGACGCATCGGTTGCGCCCTACAGTTTGCGGATGGCCCGTTCACTGACTGTTGCGCTGGCCCAGTATGCGCCACTCACGGGCCCCGATGTACTCGGGGCCCTGCACCGTCAGGCCGATGAAATCTATTCAGCTACACCGGGTCTGGATCTCATGGTCTTTCCCGAGATCCACCTGTTCGGTGACTCCGATACTGCGGCGGATGCCGGCGGCTGGCTGAACGCGGCGGCCGAGCCGCTCGACGGTCCCAGGATCCGCAGTCTGTCCCGACTGGCCGCGGAGTTGGGTGTCTGGTTGATCCCTGGGTCGGTGCCCGAACTCGGCGACGACGGCCGCGTGTACAACACCGCAGTGGTCTTCGACCCGCGAGGTGATCTGGTGGCGGACTATCGAAAGGTGTTCCCCTGGAGGCCCTTTGAGAAGTGGGCGGCGGGGAGCGTGTTCAAGGTGTTCGACATGCCGGGGATCGGCCGCGGGGGGTTGTCGATCTGCTACGACGCGTGGTTTCCCGAGTCCACCCGCAGCGTGGCGTGGATGGGCGCGGAGTTCGTGGTGAACGTCGTGAAGACCACCGGACCGGATCGCAAGCAGGAACGAATCCTGGCCCAGGCCAACGCTATTTCCAATCAGGTCTTCATGCTCAGCGTGAATGCCGCAGGGCCGGTCGGTGCGGGCGGCTCGATCGCGAGCGACCCCGAGGGCACCGTCGTCGCCGGGCTACCGACCGACCAACCGGGCCTCATCACTGTTCAGATAGACCTCGACGACGTCACCCGCGTGAGGCAGGGCGGTACCGAGGGGCTCAACCGGATGTGGTCGCAGATGGCTCGGGGGGACCCGCGTGTCGATCTGCCCATCTACTCGGGCTACATCGACCCCACCACCTGGCAACCGAAAGGACCCTCATGACTGAGAAGACTGTCGAACCCCTCAAATACGAGTCAGCTCTGGAGAAATCGCTCGGACTTCGTGCCGTCGTGCTGTTCGGGCTGGCATACATGGCCCCGATCATCGTGCTGGGCATTTTCGGAGTGATCGCGGTGAAATCGCAGGGGGGCAGTGGCGGCTCGTATCTACTCGCCACCGTCGCGATGCTGTTCACCGCGCTGAGCTACGGCCTCATGGCCAAGCACTTCCCGGTCGCGGGCTCGGCGTACACGTACGTCCGAAAGGCCATCGATGCGCGGGTCGGATTCATCGTCGGATGGGCGGTCCTGCTGGACTATCTCTTTCTGCCGCTTGTGATCTGGCTGATCGGTGGTGCGTACCTCAACGGCCAGTTCCCCAAGGTGCCGTTCTGGGTCTGGATCGTGGCCTTCATCGTGGTGACCACGGCATTGAACATCGTCGGCCTCAAGCTCGCCGATAAGGCGAACTTCGTGTTGATGGCATTCCAGATGCTCATCGTGGCACTGTTCGTGATCCTGACGATCGGCCATCTCCTCGGGCACTCGGAGTCGCTGTTCTCGCTCAAGCCGTTCACCGGCACCTCGGGCATCGGCGCTATCGCCTCAGGCTCAGCCGTGGCTGCGTACTCGTTCCTGGGATTCGACGCCGTCAGCACGATGACGGAGGAGACCCACGATGCCGAGCGGACGATCCCGCGGGCGATCGTCTTGGTGGCGTTGATCGGGGGCGCGATCTTCATCACGGTCGCCTACTTCGTGACGCTGGTCGCCCCGGGCGGCACGTTCAAGGATGCCGATTCGCTCTCGTCGGACGTCGCAAAGACGATCGGCGGCAGCCTCTTCGGCGCGATCTTCCTCGCAGCGTTGATCGTCGCTCAGTTCACTTCGGGCCTCGCCGCGCAGGCGGCTGTCGCCCGGCTCCTGTTCGCGATGGGCCGAGACGGAGTACTGCCGAACAAGTTCTTCGGCAGGGTCGTGGAGCGGTTTCACACACCGGTGCCCAATATCCTGCTGGCAGGCGTGATCGGACTGGCCGCGATCTTCCTGTCCGTCTCGACCTCTACCTCGTTCATCAACTTCGGTGCCTTCACCGCATTCACACTGGTCAACGTGTCGGTGATCGTGTTCTTCTTCCGGCACCGCAAGCGCACTCGCCTCAACCCGCTGCGCTATGTCCTGATTCCGGTGATCGGCGCGATCATCGACATCTCGCTGCTGACCCAGCTCGACAAGGACGCGCTGGTGCTGGGCCTGTCATGGCTGACGATCGGAATCGTCTACCTGGTGATTCTGACCAAGGGTTTCACCCGCCAGCCACCGGACTTGGCGGGAGTCGCGGAAGTGGAGTAGCCGGGACCACGCTCCTTCACGACTGCAGCTCGCGCGCAAGAATTCGGGGGACACGTAGCCGTGTCCCCCGAATTGTTTTGTGCTGCGGCAGGATCCGACGGATCCCTGTGGAGTTGCTAGAACGAGTTCTCGTTGTACTTCGCGAGGACCGCGCGGATCCGCTCGTCGTCGCGGTCGGCGGCGGGCACCAGTATCTCGGCGACCACGTCGGTGAGCTCGGCTACCCGCTGATGCAGCCGGCGCGTCTCGTGCACGTCCCGCTCGAGTTGCTTCAGCCGCTCGGGCAGCTCCCGCACCTTCGCGACGGCCCACGTGGCCCGGGCCCGCCGCTCGCCCAGTGCGTGGCCGACTGCTCGGGCTCGAGTCTTCAGCGTTTCCATGTCGCTACCAGCCTGCATACGTGAGGATCCTCCTGCTTGTAGACGGCAAGACCGTGGCTGGCCTCGCAGTGCTCGATCTGCCCGCCCGTGGCCTCGATCTCGGCCACCACGGTGTCCGGCTCGAGGTAGCGGCGGAAGTGCTCGCCGAACTCGTGTTCGGCACCCGCGTCGAGGCCGGTGCGGAATTCGAGGTAGAACTTGCCGCCGCGGCGCAGGGACATGCTGGCGATCCGCCACAAGTTGTGTCGACCGGCATCCTCCAGCGCGTGGATGAGGAACCGGCCGTACAGCGCGGGCGGCGTGTCGAAATGTGCCAGGTGGGCACCGATCGCGAGCACCTGACGGATGTCGTAGAGGTTCAGCGTCCGGAACCGCGCCGGCAGCCCCTGGTCCCGCGCCACGTCGTTCGCCCGATCGGTGGCCGCCGGGATGTAGTCCAGGCCCAACACGTCCCGCCCCTGGCGGGCGAACCACAGCGCGTCGCGGCCGGTACCGGTGCCGATGTCCACGATCTCGGTGCCCGGTGGCTCCTGGTCGTGTACCCATCGCGCGAACGGCGACGGCTCCGTCGGCACGGTCTCCTGTGACCGGCCGAAGTAGAACGACCACCAGTGGTCGTGGTTGCCGTTGTTGCCGCGCAGCCACCCGTCGAGGTGACGGTGCACCCAATGGGGGGCCTCGAACTTGAACGAAGGGTCCGGGACGCGCCAGTGGGGGCCGTAGGTGATCTCCAACAGCGCCTCGGGATCGGCGGGCGCGGTGATCCGGCGGCCGTGCAACTCCACCTGACCGAGCGGCAGGACGACGTCCCTGTGGAACGCCGACGAGGCGACCTCGGGTAGTAGGTAGAAGATGTCGTCCACCACGAAACCGGCGAAGACATCGATCGCCCGGCCGCCCTCCGGATCGGGCACGATGACCTTGAAGTCGGCGGCGGAGAATCGCCACGTACGGTAACCGGCCTCGATCATGACTCGCTCGAGCCGGAACGACTCGCGGGCCACGTCCACCGGGGTCGTATGCCTGCTGAGGTAGGCGACATCGGCGTCGGAGTCATGGGCTATCAGGGAACCCTCGCGAACCGCGCCGAGGAGCGCGCCGTATGCCAGGAACGCGTCGACACCGGCATCGGCGAGCTTGGCGAGCACGTCCTCTACCGCATCCAGTAACGCGTTCACGGTGGCCTGCCCGCGCTCGGCGAACCCGCACTGTAGGTCGCCGGCCTTGTCCACGATGAGCGGCCGACCGACATCGTCGACGATGCGGACGCGGCTGGCGCTGTCGTCGAACGCGTAGTCGCCATCGAACAGGGTCCGGTCGGAGAAACGGTCGCGCACGGTGACATGACCCGTGCCGCGCAGGTAAGGCCGCAGGCTGGCCGGCCACGCCGCAAGCCGGTTCGCGCGACGGAGGCGCGAGACCCGTCGTGTGTCGCGCTGGGACTGGAAGGACCAGACCCACTGCCGGTCGAAGAGCACGTCGATGACCGTCGGCCGAGCTGAGTCGACCGCAACGCCGTCGCGGTCCACGGTCGCGGTCCCATGCTCAGCCATGGGCACGCACCTCGAATGAAGCGCCGGGATGGACGCAGGCGCAAGGACCTTCGGTGGTGCTGTCGGTCCGGGGCGGCCTGGTGAGCTTCGACTGCCCGGAGACGTGTCGAGGGTGACTGCGCATCGGTCGAGGCTATGGATGCCGACCGCTGCCGTCAGCCCTTGCGCTCGAGCTGATCTTAGCCCGATGTTCATACAGTGAACGGCGTATGGCAGCTCACTGTTCACGTGGAGAGTGCAACGACCTCACGTGGATAGTGCACCGACCTCACGTGGAGAGTGCAGCGACTACGGCGCGAAGGTCGACTCGCTGGTGCACCGGCGGCGTACGGTGGGGAATGGGTCGGCAGGCTTCGTCGGGTGCGGTGAATGTGAGGTCTCGAGCAATGCGGTCCGAGGGCGATACATGGGACATTGTCAGTAGCGTCGGGCGAACTGCCCTGGGGGTGGCGACATTTCGCGCGATCGAGGCCGAGAGACCCGATGCGCTGATCGACGACCGCTTCGCCCCATGGTTCGTGGAGGCCAGCGGTGATCAGAAGTTCCTCGGGATGTTGGCCGACCCGGGCTCGATCGACCAGCGAAACTTCTTTCCCCGGACGATGGGGCCTCGGACGAGGTTCTTCGACGAGTACTTCGAGTCGGCTACCCGGGCGGGGATTCGGCAGGCCGTGATCCTGGCCGCGGGGCTGGATGCGCGGGCGTATCGGCTCGACTGGCCCGAGGACACGACCGTGTTCGAGGTCGACCAGTCCAAGGTGCTCGAGTTCAAGGAGGCCGTGCTCGACGAGCATTCGGCGCGGGCGAAGGCCGATCGTCGGACGGTGGTGGTGGACCTGCGTGAAGACTGGCCTGCGGCGCTGGTCGCCGCCGGGTTCGATGCGACGGCTCCCACGGCTTGGTCGGCGGAGGGCCTGCTGCCGTATCTGCCGGGCGCGGCGCAAGACGCGTTGTTCGAGCGCCTCGATGCGTTGTCGGCTCCGGGCTCGCGGATAGCCTCGCACGGCGGACCCGGTGGCGGTGATCTGCAGCGTCTCCGCGCGGCTGCCCGTCAGTATTTCGATCGGGGCCCGTTCGGCGACGATCCTCCGTTCGACCTCTGGTACGACGACGAGCGCGCAGACCCGGTTCAGTGGCTGACCGAGCGGGGGTGGACGGTTCAGCGGTTCGCCATGGACGATCTGTTCGAGAGCTACGGACGCGCGCTACCGGAGCTGCCTCCCGACCTACCTGCGGCTTTCGCCGGAATGCGGAATCGAATGTCGTTCTGGACAGCGATCAAGTCCTGAGTGCAACCGGCACGGCTACATCCCCAGCAACTCCAACAGTTGCAGGTGATCGTCGATCGAGTAGTCCGGGACACAGTCCTTATACGATTTGGTGCCTTGGTCGGAGTTGAACATCATCGTTCGCATCCCCACCTCGCGGGCGCCGTAGATGTCCCGGAACATGTCGTTTCCGACGTAGAGCGTGTTCTCGGCGGGCACGCCCATTGCGCCCAGGGCCATGTGGAACAGCCGGGGGTCCGGCTTGCGATAACCGTGGTCGCCGGAGACGACGATCGAGCCGAAGTATTCGGCGATGCCTACCTTGTGCAACTCGCCTCGCGCATACGTCGACTGGGCATCGGTCACGATCGCCAACGGGATTCGGCCGTGCAGCGCCTTCAGAACCTTGCGTACATGCGGATAGAGCTTGAGTCGACGGCGTGTCACTCCGCGGTAGGTCTCCGAGAGCAACACCGGAAGCTGGGCTAGCTTCTCGGGGGGCAGGGCGCGTGTGAAGTCGGTCGCATTGGTCTCGATGATCGTTCGCCACACGCCGGGGGCATCGAATTCGGGGTACGTCTCGTGGCTGTTCTTCTTCTGGTCCTTCAGGATCTGGAAGTACAAGTCCCTGACCTGGTGGCGCCGCAGGTCGATACCTTGATATGTCAACAGATGCCCCACGGCCCGGAACGCGGCGTCCATGTCGTCCTCGGTGTGGATCTCCACCAGCGTGCCGTTGACGTCGAACGCGATCGCCTCGATGTCCAATTCGTGCCTACTCCTGTCCGCCCGTGGGCACCGTGGTCCTAACTCGCACGCAGCAACCGCTTCGCTTGGGATACCAACCGGCGGCGGTAGTCGCTGCCGACGTAGTCGTTGCGCGCGACTCTCAAGAGATTCAGGCCCATATAGAACGGAACCCGGGACGTGATCGAGGCGAAGGTCTCGTGGCGATCCGGGAAGTGGCAGGAATACTCCCATAGAAAGTGCCCGATGAAGGGTTCCGCGCGGTGACGGTCACCCGTCGCGGACATGAACGCGTGCTGAAGTTCGCCCGCGACCCGCCCGACGTCGAACATGCGGTCGCCGCGCCCCATGCGCTCGAGGTCGATCGCCGCGACGTCGAGCCCATGCCCGAACAGGAAGTTCGCCGGTGTGGCGTCGCCGTGGAGCCATACCTGTCGGTCGCCCCACATTCGGGGGCGATCGCGCCACAGGTCGCGCAGCCACAGCAACTCGTCCGCTTCCCATTGGCCGATCTTGTCGTTCTTCCGCAGTCGGGATACCAGGCCGTCGAAGTAGCGGGTGTCCACGTCGAAGTCGACGGTATGGCCGTTCGCGCTCCGATTATGCTGAGTCGCAAGGAAATAGGCGAGAGCCTTCAAGCGCCAGTAGAGGTGGGCATCGTCGCCGTGTTGCGTGGCACGCCGAATGGCATGGCTGAACTGCTCGCCGTCGTAATACTCGACAGCCAGCACACCATTGGTGTCACGATCGACGCCGAGCGGGCGGATCACGTGGTGCGGCGAGCCGACGAGGTCGTAGCCGCGGAGTCGCTCGAGGCTCTCGAGTTCCTGGTATGCGGTGCGCGCAGCCTTATCACGATCCCACCCGTATCGCGGACCGTAGAACTTGCAGATGACGCGCGCTCGACTCGACTTCTCCTCGTACGCGTAGACCTCGTTGCTGCCGTTCAAACGGAACGCGCGGAATTCGGGGTGGCGCTGCCGTACCCCCAGCTGATCGTGCAGGATCCCGCTGAGGAACCCATGCAGACGATCCTGTCCGTCGACATACCCTACGTACTTTCCGATCACGCGCTACCTCCATCGGCGAGCCTCTTCGCTCGCGGGTCCTCGACATTCTTTCCCGGGTGTTCACACGCTAGATGCACGGCATTTCCGTCGCGTTACGAAAAGGGTTGCCGAAGTGAACTCGATCGCGCGGACCGCAACCGGAGTCGGCGGAGGCGGGCCCTGACATACGCGAACCTCTCGAGCCGGATCGACGGCTCTTCAGATGGTGCCGCTCGCCGCGAGTCCGACCTATGCTGGGAGGGAGAGACGCCATCGGCGCCATCGCGATGCGAGATCGTGGGTGATGTGTGATGGGCACACCGAAGGCGGTGCCGGGTGAGAACGTCGCGCTGACGTACCGGCGACTGCGCGGGTTGATCGGATGGATCGGACTGAGTCTGCCGCTGCTCCTGTTCGCAGACGGCGTGGTCGACGGGCACGTCGAACAGTCGATCAGCGAGTACTACTACACCAATATGACCGTCGTCTTCACCGGCACGATGTGCGTGATCGGTATCTTCCTGCTGGCGTACCGGTTCGGAGACATGGCTTTCGAGAACGTCGTGACCACCCTGAGCGGCGTGGCCGCCCTCGGTGTCGCGTTCTTCCACTGCGCGCCGCCGTCGGGTGCGACGCTCGCCCAGCTGCGGCTGGCGGACGTGCACCTCGGTTGCGCTGCAGTCCTGTTCGTGTTGCTCGGTGTGATCTCCGTGGTCGTCTTTCCCAGCGACGTGCCGGCCGATCGGAGGTGGCAGGCCAGGCTGTATCGCGCGCTCGGCGGCATCATCTGGGCGGCGATCGTGCTCATGGTGGTGCTCGATCACACCATTCCTGCGCTGTACAACCGTGGCCACGTGTTCTTCTGGTTGGAAGCGCTGTGCGTGATCGCGTTCTCGCTGTCGTTCATCCTCAAGGGCCGGCTGGGGACGCGGTTGTGGCGAACGGCGCCGGGGCAGCACGCGCGTCTGGTAGGCGCGGGCGCCTGATTCGGCAGGGGCTCGCTCATTCCTCACCGAGGTGGGCGGGGCGGGACAGCAGGTCGGTGAGCCGCGGGAGGAAAGCGACCTGCCCTTTGACCAGCTTCGTCTGTGCGGTATCGAGATCGAACCAGGCGGCCCGGTCCACCTCGGGGAACTCCGCGGTTCGCCCCGATCGTGGTGGCCACTCGATCGTGAAGGTGTTGGAGACGATCCGATCGGCGTCGAAGTCGCTCTCGCGCGCGAACGCCCGCACCGCTTTTCCGCTCTGCCGTACCCACCCGAGGTCAGTGGTCGCGCCCGGTGGCGGCGGGGCGCCGAGTTCCTCGGCGAACTCCCGCTCGGCTGCTGCCAGCGGGTCCTCATCGGTGTACTCGCCCTTGGGAATCGACCAGGCTCGATCGTCCTTGCTCCGCCAGAACGGCCCGCCCATGTGCGCGAGCAGCACTTCCAGGCGATCGCTGCGGCGATACAGCAGCAGCCCGGCGCTGGTGACCGTCATCGTCGCCGTCCCTGCGCGGATCAGGCGGGCGCGGGCTCGGCGGCGAGCGCGGCGAGGCGGGGGAGTACGACGTCGCGCCACCCGGGGCCCATGCGCTCGAAGGCTGCGGCCATTCGCGGGTCGTCGAGGTCGAAGCCGGAGTGCTCCAGGAAGACTCGCGTTCCCGCCCCCTCGGGCTCGAGCCGCCAGGTGAGCGTCCAATTGTGGGTGAAGGTATACACGAACCGTTCCGGCGGCCGCACCTCGAGTACTTTGCACGGCTGCTCGCCGAAGCCGGGCATCTCCAGCGTGAACTCGTGGCCGACGACCGGCGCGATCGCGCCACGCGCCCACCACTTCTCCACGTAATGCGGCTCGGTGATCGCCCGCCAAACCTGCTTCGGTGCGGCAGGCACGAACTGATCCAGGTGGATGCTCTCTGTCATTGCGCTTCTTTCGCGACGTCGGCGAGCGCGGACAGCCTTGCGCGCCAGAATTTCTCGAACGGATGCAACCACTCGTCGAGTTCGGCCAGCGGTGCGGCGGTGAGATGGTAGATCCTTCGGCGTCCCTCGGGCCGATCGGCGACCAGGCCGGCTTCCCGCAACACCTTCACGTGCTCGGCCACCGCGGGCCGGCTGAGTTCGAAGTGCGCGCTCAGTTCACCCGCCGACAGGGGCTGCCGAACCAGGATCTGCAACAGCTGTCGGCGCACGGGATGGGCCAGTGCGAGGAACAGCATGTCGGGTGGGGGCACCGGTCCAGGTTATGTCGGAGATTTCCGACATGTCAACGGTCCATGGGTCCTCGCCGGTCTCCACCGACCTGATATCAGGGCATTTGTGGTGTTTCTGCCGACGAATGGGGCGGAATATCCCTTTCACACATAAACGCCGGACCCTGGATTGACCGACCACCGCAAGTGTGGCTAGCCTTCCCTCATCTTTTGTGATCAGGTGAATGGAGTGAAGATGTCGATTCACGAACGCCGCCGGTGCGGCGATCGCCGACGCGGGAATCGGTCGGCCGTGGCCGTGGCCATGGTCGGTGGTGCGGCCCTCGCGTTCACCGTAACCGCCTGTGGTGGTGGGCAGTCCAACACCCCGGCGGGGCTCGACACGAGCGCGGCGCAGTCGATCAACAACGCGCAGTACTCCGCCGGGGATGCGCAAGCGAAGACCTACCTCGACCCCGCACCCGGATCGTTCCTTTCCGGTAAGAATACCGTCACGACGTTGGCGTCGACCACGCCGCAGAACGGCGACGTCAACCCATACGCCATTTGGCCTGTCACCGCAGATCTCGGGTCGATGCATTCGGGCGACGTCCTCGTGGACAATTTCAACAACAAGTCGAACAATCAAGGCACCGGGACCACGATCGTCGACGTCCACCCGGACAAGTCGGTCTCCGTGTTCGCGTCCATCCCCGCGAATCTTCCCGGCTGCACCGGTGGTGTGGGGCTCACGACGGCGATGGTCGTCCTCAAGGACGGATGGGTGATCGTCGGCAGCCTGCCCAGCACCGACGGCAAGATCGACACGTCGGCCGCGGGCTGCCTGATCGAGCTCAACCCCACGGGGCAGGTCGCGGGCGTCGTCACCGGCGACTACCTCAACGGCCCCTGGGACGCAGTGGTCGACGACCAGGGCGATACCGCGACCCTCTTCGTCACCAATACCCTCAACGGGGTCAAGGACGCCAAGGGTGCCCAGGTGAACAAGGGCGACGTAGTGCGACTGACGCTCCACCAGACGCCGACCACTGCCCCCACGGTCACGGCGCACAGCGTGGTCGCCGACGGTCTCCCGGAACAGGAGGACGCCTCGGCGTTCGTCAAGGGCCCGACGGGGCTCGTGCTCGACTCGACGGGCAAGCTCTACGTCGGTGACAACCTGGGCAACCGGGTCGCAACCGTTACCGACGCCCTGACCCGCACCGATTCGGCAGGCAGTGGCGCCACCCTGAGTTCCGGCGGCCAGCTCGCCAACCCCCTGGGGATGGCGCTCGCGCCTAACGGAGACGTCTTGGTGGCCAACGCGACCAACGGCAAGATCGTCGAGATCACGCCTGCGGGCAAGCAGGTGGGTGAGTACTTCGCGAATGAGGACGTTGCGCAGGACCCGCCCGGCAACGGCGACCTGTTCGACATCGCCGTCAACCAGACGAAGGACGGGATCCTCCTGGTCAACGACGACACGAACACGCTGTCGCTGCTCCACTGATGACTGAGCACGTCCAGGACAGCGCGGGTACGGCGGGCCCCTCGGGACCGTCGCGCCGCGACGTGCTTCGCCGCGGCATGTTCATCGGCGGTGCTGCCGTGGCCGGTGGCGCGGTCGGAGCCGTGGCGGACCACATCGCCGAGCACCACGACGCGGGCGACGACGTCGAGCCGTTCTACGGCGCCCATCAGGGCGGCGTCGTCACGAATACGCAGCAGCACACCGTGATCGCCGCCTTCGACCTGCACACCACGTCGCGTGGCGAGGTGGTCGAGGTGCTGCGGCGCTGGAGTGCGCTCGCGGCGGCCCTCGCCCGCGGCGACTCGACCACGGTGCCGATCTACACACCCAAGGATGTGAGTAACGCCTACTCGAAGACGACCCAGGTGTCCACGACGTCGGACTCGCTGGAGGCGTGGCAGGTGGGCCCTTCGCGGCTCACCGTCACCATCGGATTCGGGCGGGGACTCTTCCTGAGTGACGGGAAGGACCGCTTCGGCATAGCCGGCGCGATGCCCGACGAGTTGGTCGAGCTGCCGCACTTCGCCGGAGACGAACTGGACCCCGACCAGAGCGACGGCGATCTGTTCCTGCAGGCGTGCGGTGACGACCTCCAAGTCGTGTTCCACGCGATCCGGTCCATCGCCCGGATCTCGCCGGACGTGGCCGCGCTGCGCTGGACGCAGGTCGGCTACTCGCCGAGCAACAAGGCGGGTACGCCGCGGAACCTGATGGGGTTCAAGGACGGCACGATCAATTCGAACGCCCACCCGCCGGCCGACCTGGATGCAACGCTGTGGGCCGGATCGGACGGCCAAGGCTGGATGCGGGGCGGCACGTACCTCGTGTACCGCCGGATCCGGATGTCGCTCGAGCACTGGGACCGATTGCAGGTGCCCGACCAGGAGAAGGTGATCGGGCGGCAGAAGGTGTCCGGTGCGCCGCTCGGCGGGTCGGACGAGTTCGACGCCCTCGACCTGACCAAACGGGGCAGCGACGGTACGCCGGCGATCCCTGCGACCGCCCATGCTCGGCTGGCGGCACCGGAGACCAACAACGGAGCCGTGATCGTGCGCCGTGCGTTCGCCTACAACAACGGGACCACGCAGTTCACCGAGCGGTGGCCACCCTGGCGGCAGGCGCTCGAATACGACGCCGGACTGCTGTTCCTGGGCTACCAGCAGGACCCGCGGAAGGCGTTCGTGCCCATCAACAGTCGGCTCGCCATCAACGACGCCCTCAACCAGTTCACGACGCACACGGCCAGCGCTGTGTTCGCCATCCCACCCGGCGCGTCCGGTCCCGGCCATTGGGTCGGCGAGACGCTGTTCGCCTGAAATCTCTCACCCCGCACAAATGAGGAGAATCGCAATGATCCGGACCACCTCGAGCGCGCGCCGCGCTCGCATAGTCGGCGCGGCCGTGGTCTCGTCCCTCGCGCTCGCCGTCACCGCGGCGTGCGGCTCCTCGACCTCGTCGAGCTCGGGCGGTGGGGAGCTGACCCTCTACAGCGCGCAGCACCAGCAGACCACGCAGGCCATGATCGCGGCGTTCACCCAGCAGACCGGGATCAAGGTCAACGTGGACAACGACGACGAGGACACCCTG
>CAJCHX010000594.1 GCA_903970215.1 Acidobacteriaceae bacterium | reverse complement strand
CGGTATTCGTGGCGGCGATGACCATCGGCCGGCTGAGCGGCACCCGTGCGCTCGAGGTGTTCGGACGCGTACGGGTGTTGCGGACCTGTGGCGTCTTCGCCTTCGTCGGGCTCGCGCTGGTGATCTTCGGCCCGACGTGGGCCGCCTATGCCGGTGTCGCTGCGTGGGGGCTCGGCGCGTCGCTCGGATTCCCTGTCGGGATGTCGGCAGCCGCGGACGACCCGCGGCTCGCCACAGCGCGGGTATCGACGGTGTCGACCATCGGGTATCTCGCGTTTCTCGCCGGGCCGCCGATCATCGGTGCGCTGGGGCAGTACGTGACGCTGTTGGGTGCCCTGGTCGTGGTCCTGGCCGCGATCGTCGTGGCCGTGGTGGCTGTGCCCGCAGTACGGCGACCGCGGGTGGATTGACCCTGTCGGACTCAGCCGTCATGAGGGGCGATCCGACCGTGGGAGCGTCAGGCGACCACGAGATGCCAGGCGATGGCGGCGGCGAGGGCGCCCACGCCGTTGATTGACCAGTGCAGCGCGATGGGGGCGATCAGCGACCCGCTCCGCCTGCGCAGCCAGGTGAATACGAACCCGGCGGCGCCGGTGGCGATCACGGCGCCGAGTATGCCGAGGATCTGAGCTGCGGGCCCGCGGCCGAGGAGGTGGGACAGACCCGCGTTGCTGCTGGTCAGTCCTAGGGAGGACGCCACGTGCCAGAGGCCGAACAGGAGCGATCCGGTGACTGCCACCCAGCGGAAACGCAGTGCGCGAGACAGGGTGCCGTGCAAGGCGCCCCGGAAGGCGAGTTCTTCGGGAATCACCGTCTGTAGCGGAATGATCACCATCGACGAGATGACCGCCGTGGAGAACGCTGCGTACCGGTCGTTGAGGAACATCGATCGCGTGAACGGGAGAATCGCGCCGATCGCGATGACGGTGACCACCAGCACCACAGCGCCGATCGCGTACTTCGCCCCGGAACGCCATTCCTCCCGGCCCAGCCCCAGTTCACGCCAACCGAGTCCGCGGCGCCGCGCGATGGCGATCAGCGTGACCGCTGCGACCGGGACGCTCACCAGCGCGGCCCAACTCGTGGTGAAATGCGCGATCAGATTGGTGGCTACGAGTACGGCGACGACGGTGCAGATGTCGGCGTACGCACGCGCGCTGCGAACCGCCCGAAATGCGGGGCGTGCTCCGCTCGCAGCGGCGGTGGTCACACGTACACCATGCCCATGGTCGGCGCCACGGAACAGCTCGTGGCCTTGCCTGTGGCGTCCTTCCAGACCATCGTCCCGTAGATCGACGACAGCACCCGGCCCTCGCCGGTGTCGACGATCGCGGTGTACGTGGCGGGTCCGCTGACAGCGTTGATCTTGTCGTTCGGCTCGAGCTGCGCCAGGCCCTG
>CAJCHX010000593.1 GCA_903970215.1 Acidobacteriaceae bacterium | reverse complement strand
GCGGCTCGCCGACCGGGTCGGCGCGAACGTCCGCTGGGCCGAGGCGGACATCGAGACGGGCGAGGTGCCGGCGTGGCAGTTCGAGCGCCTGGTCACGTCGGCGACGTCGGTCATGGCCATCACCCTTGCGTCGTCGACGATCGGCACCACGATCGAGGTGAGTACGGCCGCCGAGGCGGCGCACGCCGTGGGCGCGCTTCTAGTCGTCGATGCGACCAGTGCGGCACCGTACGAGTTGATCGATATGGAGGCGCTGGGCGCCGACGTGGTCGTCGTGTCGGCCAACCGCTGGGGCGGCCCCCAGTGTGCGGCGCTGGCGTTCCGCGACCCGTCGCTGATCGACCGGCTGCGCCCCGTCAGCGTCGACGCAGCCGCTCGCGGCGTCGCGCGACTCGAACTCGGTGAGCACCAGTACGCGATGCTGGCAGGTCTGATCGCGTCGGTCGACCACCTGGCGGCGCTCGACGAGTCGGCCACCGGTACCCGGCGGGAGCGGCTGCGGCAGTCCATGTTCGGCTGGCGCGACTACCAGCAGAAGCTGTTGCGGTACCTCCTCGAGTCGCTCGCATCCGCGCCGCAGGTCGCGCTGATCGGTCGTCCCGACCAGCGGATTCCCACGGTGTCGTTCACGGTACCGGGGGTCTCGGCCCAGAAGGCTGCGCAACGGCTTGCCGACAATGGGATCTGTGCGCTCAGCGACGTGCCCAGCCGGTACTTCGACGGCTTGGGCGTCCCCGATTTCGGTGGCGCCGTCACCGTCGGGCTGGGCGAGTACTCCACGCCGTACGACGTGGACCAGCTGATCCGCGCACTCGGCTCGCTCGCATAAGGCGCTGAACGGCCGGACCTATTCGCTTCAGGGTGAACTCGGAGCCGCCGCGGCGCGAAACTCGGGCGACGCATAGAACGGCGCGAGCCGGCGGCGGAGCAGGTCCTCGAGCAGACCGCGCTCGTCCATCATCTCGATCACCGGTGGGCCGAACCGCAGGGCCTCCTCGATCATGTCCTCGCGACCCACTCCCATCTCACTGAGCAGGTCGTACAGCGAGGTGTCGCCGTACTTCTCGAAGACGTAGTCGATGCCGGTGCCGAGTAGCGAGGCGAAGTAGTCGGTCTCGCGGAAGGTGCGCCAGAACTCGAAGATCAGCACGACCACGGCCTCGACGTCGTCGTCGGAGACGAGTTGGCGGAGCGACCCCACGGTGTCGCCGCGATAACGGTGCCACAGTCCCAGTGCGGTATCGGCGAGGTCGGGCTCGGCGGCGACGTCACCTGCCGAACGCGCGAGAACGGAGCCGACGATGCGGCGCAGCGTCTGTGCGGCACGATCCTCCAGCGCGATCACGGTGTCGTTGCCGGACAGGCGGATTCGGCCGACCGCGCGGCGAATCGCGCGGGTGGACGAGTGCCGGTCGAGGAACGCCTGGCCGTCGCCGGCGATGGAGGCCGCGGCATGCTGGAGGACTGCAGCGCACGCGTCGACCAGCGTGGTGCTGGTCCAGACGCGGTCGACGGCGCGCCGGGTCACATCCAACTCGGCCACTGCAGTGACGAGATCGGCGAAGTGTCGGTCGTCGACGATCGCCGACACCGCGTTCTCGTCGTTGGCGGTGTGCCGGTACAGCCGGCTGGCGATCTCCCCGACCAGTTCGGGAATGGCGCCCTCCACGGGTACTTGCGCGGCGTACTTGAGCGCCGTCGCGCGGATCATGTCCGGCGTGACCGCCTCGGCGAGGGTCAGGGTCGACGCTGTCGCGAGGGCATGATCGACCTCCTCGAGCACCAGCGCGTGATAGTTGTTGCTACGCAGCTGCGCTCGTTCGAAGGCGACATGCGCTTCGAGGAGGCGCGCGGCCAGCGCATCGAGCGCGTCGTTCGGCGTGGCGGGTAGAGGGCTCGATTCGGTCACGGTGCCTCCGGCAGGAGTAGTACCTTGCCCACCGAGTCGGCGGAGTTCAGAAGATCCTGGCCCTGCGCCGCCTCGGCGAGCGGCAATCGGGCCGAGATCACCGGCTGCACAAGTCCTTCCGCAATAAGTGGCCACACCCGATTGCGCACTGCGGTGACGATCTGAGCTTTCGATCCGGGTCCGGTGAGCGGGCGGTTGCGAACATTGGTGCCGATCACCTTGCAGCGCTTGCCGATCAGCGCGCCGATGTTCAACGTGCCTTCGGTCCCCCCTTGCATCCCGATGATCACCAGGCGGCCTCCGATCGCGAGCGCAGACACGTTGCCGGACAAGTACTTCGCACCCATGATGTCGAGGATCACGTCGACCCGGCCGGCCAGCTGGGCCGCGAAGTCCTGTTCGCGATAGTTGATCACGATGTCGGCGCCCAGCTTCCGGCAACGCGCGGCCTTGGCCTCCGAACCGACAGTGACGGCGACGGTCGCGCCCAGCGCTTTGGCCACCTGGATCGCGTGGGTACCGATGCCGCTGCCGCCTCCGTGGACCAGCAGCGTCTCGCCGGGCTGAAGGCGGGCCTCCATCTCGATGTTGGACCAGACCGTGCAGGCGACCTCAGGGAGCGCCGCGGAGTCGACGATGCTGACGCCGTCCGGAACCGGAAGCAACTGAGTGGCCGGAACCACCGCGTATTGGGCGTAGCCACCACCCGCGATGAGCGCACACACCTCGTCGCCGGGCCGCCAGCCGCTGACCGCGGGACCGAGGGCCTCGATGGTGCCGGACACTTCCATGCCGAGCACGGTCGATACCCCGGGTGGCGGCGGGTAGAGGCCGCGGCGCTGCAAGAGATCAGCCCGGTTGATCCCGGCCGCGGCCACCCTGACCAGCACCTCGCCAGAGCTGGGGGTTGGTGTGGGCACATCCTCGAGTCGCAGGTCCTGGGTGGTTTCGTCGACGACGATGGCACGCATGCCTCATGGGTAGCACATGAGGTGTCCGTGGGGCTGTCCGGTACGATCCAGTGTCGAGGAAGCGTGGCAGAGCGGCCGAATGCACTCGCCTTGAAAGCGAGCGTGCCGAGAGGTACCGGGGGTTCAAATCCCTCCGCTTCCGCAGGTCAGAAGGGGTTTTCGAGCGGATCGATGGATCGGCTCGGGAGCCCCTTTTCCCCACTATCCCCCATTACCCAAAGTAATGACTGCCTGTGACCTGCGCCGACGTCGATCGGTCGAGCGCTCGTCTCGCGGCGGAGTGGGGGAGAAGGTACGGGACCGACGCGTCGATTCAGCCCTTGGCGGGCTGCGGCTCCGCCGCGGGGCGGTCGAACATCGCCACGACGCCGCATAGATCGTCCTGGCCGACGTGTCCGTATGTGCGCAGTGCCAGCACGCCGCCGTCGCCGTGACCCAATCACGCGGCGACCACGGCCGCTAGCGCGCCGCCGACGATCAGTGTCGTCGCGGCGGTGTGTCGCGATGCATGCAGGCGGCGATGCGGCACCCCGGCGTGAACCAGTGCGGCTGTCCACCAAGTATCCACCGTGCCTGACATCACAAAGTGGGTGACCACGACCCCGCTGGACACGCCAGCGGAAGACAGTGGCGATCCGACATTCCCGCTTGCCCCGTTCAAGGTGGCCAGCTTGCTCAACGAACTGAACTTCTTCGTTCCACGTACTGTTTCCAGCGGTGTCGGCGCTGCACTGGTCAACGCCAACGAGCATCTTGGCGGTAGGAGCGGACCGGCCAGGCTGTATATCGGCCTCATGGCGGGCTCGGAGATGCTGGGGGCAGTCGTGTACGACATCACACACTCCTGTTTCGAGGCAAGTGACCTCGATCCCAACGCCGCCATCGCGTGCATCCCCTTCGGGATCATTGTCGACGGCGGCCTCTTGGGAGCGGCGCTTCGGGGTGAGCTTCAAGTGTGGGAACTGAGCCCCTTTGTGAACGAACAGTGGTACCCGGGCGACCCGATGGACGGACCGTTAGCGATTCTCTTCGGTCTACTCGCTGTTCGCCCCGATCTGTGGCAGTTAAACGTAATGAGGCGCACGCGTGCGGTTACGTGATGCGCTTTAATTTCGCGGTGTTGGGACCGCCGGCGATGGGTAAGACGACGTACTGCAATACTGTGCTTGTGCTTCGATGAACCGGGAGGAAAGGTGACAGATAGCACGGCGACCGAGGTCGGAGACCTAGACGTATCGAGAACTCTGTCCAGATCAGGCCTGGCCTGGCTTGTCGTCGCCCAGACGCTCACGCTTGTGTGCGACGGTATAGCAGCAGTGTCGATTCCCCTGATCCTTCTCGAGCGGAGTGTCTCGGGAACGATCGTAGGGACATGCGCCGCGGCTGCCTCAACGGGAGCGGCGGTCGGACTGCTAGTTTCGTCCGGGTACATCGATCGAGTCAGCAAGCGAACAGCCCTGCAGATATTCGAAATAGTCAGGCTCTTCGCGATCGTCTTATTCGTAGTGTCCTGCAACTGGGCGGACAGTGTAGTAGTTCCCGGAGTGCTGGCGGCATCATTTCTAGTCGGCCTTTCTGCCGCTTGCTACAGACCGTTGCTGAGTGCCTACATTGGTGAAGTGGTTGACGAAAAGAGTAGACTTGCAGCCAATGGCATCCGATCATCGACATCAAAGGTAGCAGCGATTATCACCCCCGCCGCTGGAGGAGCTTTCGCCGCCTTCTCGCCGTGGTTCAGTATGATAATCGTAGCTGGAACCACGTGTACTACGTCGTTTGTAATCCTCTCCAGGCTTGTGCGCGATCGTGTTGCCTGCACCACCGGAAACGGGTTCCTCCGGGAAAGCGCTGGAGGATTCAGATACTGTTGGAAAAATCGTGTACTCCGACAGGTGATGATTCAAGGTGTGATTCAACTCGGCATCGCCGTTCCCCCTCTCACACCCCTTCTGGCTATACACCTGCGGCACGCGAACTCGAGTGGATTCTACGGATTATTCTTCACGGTCGAGGCGTTGGGGGCGATTGCTGGATCGATGTTGGCAATGAAGATCGGCCTGACCGCGACCAGATCCGTGCTTACTGTGACCGCTGCCTGCGGTGCCGCCCTGCCCCTGGCGATCGTGGTCGACAACGTGTGGTTCGGATTTACCGTGTACCTGATTGCCGGCCTCGGACTAGGCTGCTTCGGTGTCGTGTGGATGTCGTTTCTCCAGTCCGCTGTAGACCGCCAGTATCTGGGCCGTGTCCTGAACGTCGACTCGCTAGGCACTGTGCTTGTTGCACCGTTTGCAACCCTCCTGGCGACTATGTCTATCAATTGGCTGAGCCCTTCTGCTTTGGGTATTGTCCTGACGGTGATAGGAGCTCTATCAGTACTACTGCTTTTGCGCGTTAGAATTAGCGTTCATCCATAGAAGCTAGCGAAGTGACAATTGCGTGCGGGAGGTGTGAAATCTCGGATCTGGGTCGCGTGTTGGGGCTTGCCTCACGTTCTGGTCCGTGCTCGATGCGCTTGGAGGTGTGGTTTCCTCCTAGCTTCGGTCTAAGATGCACCTCTTGGGTCAATCGCCTCCTGGACTTATCAGTAAAGCCGATGGATTCGGGGATCCAGTGCGGGGTCGATCGATCCGGTCAGCGGTCTTTCGGTGGTGACGATCGGGCGCCCGGTGATGTCCGCGGGGGTGGCCGCGGCGCTGGATAACGAGTGAGTTCGGTGTTTGCTCGATGCGAATGTGTTGATCTCGCTGTGTGTGACCGACCATGCGCGACCGGGCATCGTCAGGTCCGCCGCTTGTCGCCGGCATCGCTTGTGATCTGCATCTGATGCTAGATCGCCGCATTGATGAGCTGGGCTATTTCATTTCTATTGGGACCCGGAGTCAATTGATCTCGACGATGAGGTGTCGGGTAACACATCATCCGGATATGGGTCTCGCGGTCGCAGAACAGGTCGTCGACGACCTGACCGGGATCGGTACGTGGCTACCGGTGGTACGCGGGGCAGATTTCAAGGCGTACGCCCTCCAGCAAGGGCTCATCGAGTGGGGTGTGTGGTAGGACCGATCGTCTCCAGCACCGCCATCGCGGCGTTGTGGCCGGCGATTCCGCTGACTCCGCCGCCGCGCACCGCTCCCGAGCCGCACATGAAGATGCGTTCGTGGGCGGTCGCAACGCCCCACCGTTTCGCCGGAGTGTCGAGGTCGGCGTCGTCCTCGGCGAACGGCCACGACAGCGGTCCGTGGAAGATGTTGCCCCCGGGCATGTTGAGCGCCGCCTCGAGGTCCAGAGTGGTCTTCGTCTCGATGCACGGCCGTCCGTCGGCATCGACCATGAGCACGTCTTCGATCGGTTCGCCGAGGACCGAGTTCAGCGAGTCGATCACCGCCTGTTGTAGGCGCGCGCGCTGGGCGTCGTTGTTGGCCGCATTGATCAGGCGATCCGGGACGTGCAGGCCGAAGACCGTGAGAGTCTGCACGCCTTGGTCGGCCAATTCGGATCCGAGGATCGATGGATCCGTCAGAGAATGGCAGTAGATCTCGCACGGCAATAGCTCGGGGATCTCGCCGCCAGCTGCATCGTCGTACGCGGCCTCGAGTTGTGTGTACGTCTCGTTGATGTGAAAGGTGCCGCCGAATGCGGCCTCGGGGGCGACCGAGTCGTCGCGCAGCTTCGGCAGGCGCTTAAGCAGCAAGTTCACCTTGACCTGCGCCCCTTCGGGGCGTGCGTGCGGATCGTGCGGATCACCGAGCAGCCGGGCCAGCACGTACGGCGCCACGCCGGCGAGTACCGCAGAGCCGACGACGGATCGCTCCTCGCCGTCGACGATGAAGCGAACCGTCCCATCGGGCCTGATAGTGGTGACCTCGGCGTCCGTCCGGATGTCTGCCCCCGCGTCCCGCGCGGCTCGAGCCAGCTGATCGGTGACGCGGCCCATTCCGCCGATCGGGATGTCCCAGTCGCCGGTACCGCCACCGATGACGTGGTAGAGGAAGCATCGATTCTGTCGCAGGCTCTCGTCGTGCGCGCTTGAGAACGTGCCGATCAAGGCGTCGGTTGCAGCCACCCCGCGGACCAGGTCGTCGTCCAAGCGCGCCTCGATCAACTCGCCGATCGGGCGCTCGAACACGGCGCGCCACAGAGCTTCGTCATCGACCAGAGCGCGCGCCTCGCGTCGAGTGGGTAGCGGCCGCGTGACCGTAGACCAGAGCGCTCGGGCCACGCCGGACAGGTCGTCGTACAGATTCGCGAACGCCGTCGCGTCGCTGAGCGCACCAATCCGGTCGAACGACGCCCGTGTCGCCTCGGGGTCGCCGGCGTCGACCAGCAGGCCGCGTCCGTCGGGATCACCCGGCATCGGTGTGTAGGACGAGTAACGCCGCCGAACCAGTTCCACCTCGAGCCCGAGGTCGTCGATGATCGCCCGCGGCATGAGACTGACCAGGTAGGAGTACCGCGACAGCCGCGCGTCGAGACCGTCGAAAGCGACCGCGCTGACCGCCGCGCCGCCAGTGGCCGGGAGCCGCTCCAACACGACCGTCGACAGACCCGCTTTCGCGAGGTAGGCGGCCGCAGTCAGCCCGTTGTGGCCGCCGCCCACTATTACGACGTCGTGGGTGGGATGCGCGGAGATGTCGGACACGCAGACCGCCTTTCTCGAGCGGGGATCGAATTGAGGCCATCGCTGGGATGACAACAGTCAGTCGCGCCCGGCTAGGTTATGTGGTTGGACATCAGCTGGAACAGAAACTCATGCGGCCGGTCACGTCGGAAGCTGCACTTCGCGGCTCATGACTGTCTGGTTTCGGCCACCGACTTTGGCTTTGTACAGGGCTCTGTCGGCCGCATCGCTCAGCAGCGTGAGCTGGGTCCGAGCGTCGCCGACCGCGATACCGAAGCTCGCTGTCACGGTGATGGTCGTGCCGCCCACCGAGATCGACTCGGCGGCCATCCGGGTCCGGACTGCCTCAGCCCATTCGACAGCGGCTTCGTGCCCGCAGCCCGGTAGGAGGACCGCGAACTCCTCCCCGCCGATCCGTCCGACGATCCGCGCGTTCTTCGGTGATTCCTTCAATATCTGTGCGAACGCGGTCAGAACCCTGTCGCCAGCGGCGTGCCCCAGGGTGTCGTTCACCCGTTTGAAGAAGTCCAGATCGGCCATTATCAGCGCGCAACTGTCCGCGCTCTGCACCAGTCTGTGTGCGCGATGGTTGAATCCTCGCCGGTTGAGTACACCGGTCAAGTCGTCACAATCCCGCTCGAATCGCAGATCCCGCACCATGTCGATGAGCGTGGCGGCCAGCATCGTGACCATGAACATAGGCAGCACGACCGTGCTGGACACGAGCAGCGCCAGCTCGAGGTCCGACGTCAGGTAGTTGTCCAGCTGCGCCTTCGTCGTGATTTCGCGCGGCACCGTCGAGAACAGCGCGGCTGCCACGTCGACGGTCAGGGCGGCAGCCAGTGCCCCCGTCACGATCACGGCGGCCCGATCAGGGCCGGTGCGAGGGACCCGTGTCCAGAGTCGTCGCACCAGCACCAGGACGAACAGCGCGGCCCCGAGATTCTGGGTGATGATCCGCGCGACCAACAGTGGGTAGAGGTAGGAGAAGTACCACACGAGGCCGGTCATGACGACGACGAATCCGAGTGCCCAGCTGCGGGACAATCGGTCGCCGACTCGTCGGAGCAGGCCGTCGGCCAGCATGAGTATCGAGAGGGGGAAGAAGACGCCTTGAATCGTGCAGGCGAGTGATACCGCGATCGGCAGTGAGAGTGCGACGGTCCCGGCGCTGTAGCAGATGATGGCTCCGGCGAAGGACAGCGCATAGGTGCGCTTTCGGTCGACGGCCCAGACGACGAAGAACACCAGCGCCACACCCGCCATCGCCAGCGACCCGAGACCGACGGTGATCACCCATTCCCGCGGCATCGCCACACTCCAAGCCGGTCGCGTCGTGGCTCGTCGCGCACCACGGCTACGGCGGGAGTCGTCTCCAGCTCAGTCACCAGCAGATCCCACCCCGTCTCGCCTTCGTCGTCGGATCCGCGCGCGAACGCCGTCGCCGCATCGATCGACTCGCCCTCGCCCACGGGTAGCAGTCTCTCACCGGGGTGTGTCCGCGCGCACCGGCGTCGGCCTGTGCGTTTGCGTAGGCGTTTCGTCGCCGGTACCGCAGTCCGAAAACGGGGTTTCCCGCCGCAAACAGCCCAGGTGCGATCGAGGAGACGTCGACGCCGGCTCGATTCCGCCGGTATCAGGGATCCACTCGTGCCAGCCGAACGATCCGACTACTAATGACGACCTCTGTCGTAGCGAGGTAGTCCGCGAAGAATCCGGGCGCGGCGCCGTCCCAGTGCCGGGCACCGTCGGCGATGGTGGCCGCGTAGTCGGCCGCGACCACGCCGCGGCGCACGTCCTTCGGTGCGGTGTACCGCGGCGATCCTGTGAATGCCAGCACCTCACCGGCGAGATCGAATCCCGGGTACGGCTGGATCGCTCGCGAGACGTCTCGAAGCTCGTAGCGGCGTTCGCGCGCTTGCAGGCGCGCGAGTCCCAGTGCATCGACGGGGATGCAGATACCGTTCGCCCGGCTCGCCGCGTCGAGCGTCATGTCCGCGAACAACACGAACTCCGGACGCGCCCCGCGAACGTCGAAGTACGCCTTGTCGGGCTCGGACCCGTCGTTGGGGAACGCGACACCGAACCCCCGTCGGTAACCGAGGCAGTACGCGGGGATGCAGGCCGCGACAGGGCAGCCCGGGAGCGTGGTGAGCAGCGATCGCGGGTTCATCAGCGATCCGTAGGCGAACACGTACCGTCGACCGCGGTGGGCGGTCACCGCGCTACCTCCTCATTCGTCGGTGCGACGACGGTTGCCTCTTCGCGATCACGCCGGCGCTCTTCGCTGCTGACCACCTGGTCCTGACGGGGGAGGAGTAGTGGGGTGCCCAGGACCGCGAGTCCGGCGACGGTGATCGCAGTACGCGGGCCGGTGAGGTCGGCGAGTAGGCCCCCGAGGGCTGTGAGAGCGGCGATGGCGACGCTGCTGCCGATAGACCAGGCCGACAAGGTGCGGGCGATGACTGCCTTCGGGGTGTGTTCGAGCCGGTACGTCGCGAGGACGGGGTTGTACAGACTCATGTTGATTATGATGGCGAATTCGACGGCCATCACGATGACGAGCCCCTCGGTGCCGCGGCCGACGAACGCGAGGCCGAGCAGCCAGACGGCGCGGAGGGTGCCGGCGATGCGCAGGACGCGGTGCTGCCCATAGCGGCTCGTGACCCGGTGGGCCAGGCGCGAACCGATGAAGCCACCGACACAGGGTGCTGCGAAGGCGAGGCCGTACTGCCACGGCCGAAAGCCGAGCTGCCCCACCAACAGGACGGCGAGCAGCGGCTCGGTGGCCATGATCAATCCGCCCACGAGCAGGTTGTTGAGGTAGAGCGGGCGCAGGCCGGGATGGCCGAGGATGTGCCGCCAGCCGTCGACCACGTCCACCGCGCGGGTCCTCGCGCCGCGGGTCCGGCGGGGGCGTTCCTCGGGGATGCGGATCGCCAGGACGGCGAGCGCGGAGAAGAGGTAGCTGAATGCGTCGGCGACCACGGTGACCACCGGCCCGAACATCCCGATCGCAGCACCGCCCAGCGGCGGCCCGATCGCGGTGGAGCTCCACGTGGTGGATTCGAACCGGGCGTTCGCCACGAGGAGGTCGTCCGGCTGGACGAGCGTCTTCAGGTAGGCGCCGCTGCCCGCCCGGAAGGCGATCTTCGCGGCGGCGACCACTGCCGAGACGACGAGCAGCTGGGGAAATGTGATGTGGCCGAGGGCGTACGCGATCGGGACGGTCGCCATTGCCGCGAACCGCGCGAGGTCCATGGCGATCATCACCGGCCGCTTGCGATGGAACTCCACCCACGGTCCGAGGGGAAGTGCGATCAGGGCGCCCACAGCCGGTCCCACCGCAGACAGTGCGGCGACCTGTGCAGCGCTGGAATGCAACACCAGAACCGCGATCAGGGGAAACGCTCCGAATCCCAGGCCCGAGCCGTAGGACCTCACCGCGTACGCCCCCCACAGCCAGCCGAATGGCCGCCCGAGCCGTCGTCTCGCCGCCATGCCACTCGCCTCTCGTTCGCGCATTTCTACCTGACACATCACAGCCGCAGACGCAGCCGGAGGCCAACAACGCGACTCGCGGCGCGTCACAACGCCCGGTTGTGGACCGGGGGCGTCGAACGCGACCGGGGGCTGGGTGGTTTGGGTGGACTTGTTGCGCAGTGGTGGGTTTCGTCTCATTCGAGCGTCTCGGCGAGGTCTGCCACTCGGGGGTCCCGTGCCGCTCGATGCACGTACCCTGGTCCGGTGTCCGCCTCCAGCACACCGGGTCCGCCGGCGGCAGCAGCCGCGCGGCACCCGGCGCTCGGCCCGTTCTATGACCGACGCGAGATGGTGCTCGCTGCGGTCCTGGCCGCGCTGGCCGGCATGATGGGTGCGGCCGCATGGCTGCATTCGTCCGGCTGGTACGTCACCTTCATGACCGGCAACACACAGCGCGCGGTGCTGGAGAACGTGAAGGGCCGCTATGACCTCGCGCTGACCGCAGGCGCATCGATCCTCGTATTCCTGCTGGGCGTCATGGTCGCGACAGTTGCGCGACTTCGTGTGTGGCGCAAGGCTCGTCACGGTGCCACGATGCTCACAGCCGCGTCGACGGTGGCCGCTTGGGCGTGTGACGCCGGGCTCTACGGCGACCGGCGTCCGCTCGCGGCCGTTCCGATCCTGTGTCTCGCATTCGGTCTCGGGGCGCTGAACACCGCGATCAGCCGTCGAGGCGAAGTGGTGATGCCCTTGTCGTATGTGACCGGGACGCTGGTGAAGATCGGCCAGGGCGCGGCCCTGCATCTGGCCGGGGAGCGGCCGTGGGCGTGGGTCGCGCACGCCAGCACGTACGTGGGATTCCTGGTCGGAGTCGCGATCGGCGGAGCCGCCTTCGCGACGTTCGGCGTCGAGAGTTCGCTGCTGACGCTGGCGTTGTTCGCCGTGGCCGTGGCCGTGGTCACCTGGCGGCTGGACCACGCGGGATTCCTGATCCGCGACGGCCACTGACGTAGCGCCTTCGGAGCGACCTACCGACGGGAGACCCATGTCCGACAGGATCGATCGACGGTCTGCGCTGCGAGCGTTGGGAATCGGGGCCGGCACCGTCGGGCTCGCCGCGTGCGCTCCCGACCGTCCTACGCAGGCGGCCGCCCAGGCGTCCCCGGCGCCCGCGGCCGGCCAGATCCTCTACCTGATCCGGCATGCGGAGAAACCGGACGGTTCTGGGGCACCGTACGGCGTCGACATCAACGGGGAGCGGGACAAGCACTCGCTCATTCCGCGCGGTTGGACGCGGGCGGGCGCGCTGATCGGCCTGTTCACTTCCCAGCAGCGCGGAATCGTTGTGCCCCAGCACTTGTCGGCTGCATCCCCGGTCGGCAGCAAGCGACCCTTGGAGACGATCACGCCGCTGGCGGAGCGCACCGGCCTGGCGATCGACTCGACGATCGGGGCCGACGATGCGGCCGCCGCAGCGGCCGCTGCGACCCGAACTCCTGGCGTCACCTTGATGGCGTGGGAGCACCACGCCATCCCGGCGATCGCCGCGGCACTCGGCGATGTCGCCCCGACGCCGCCGACGAAGTGGCCGGGCGACCGATACGACGTCGTGTGGGTCTTCACACGAACGGGCGGCG
Organism: Acidobacteriaceae bacterium; assembly: GCA_903970215.1. GTDB lineage: Bacteria > Actinomycetota > Actinomycetes > Mycobacteriales > Mycobacteriaceae > Tsukamurella. The sequence goes on along the minus strand of CAJCHX010000593.1, from coordinate 991 downwards.
GGTGGCGGTTCGGCCAGATCCCGCAGCTCCTACTCGACGGTGACCGCGCGATCGGGATCTGACTCGAGGAACCCCAGTACTGCGGCTGCGAACGCAGGGGTCGAGATGGCGGTGCCGTGATCGCCGGGAACCTCGAGGTAGCGCGCGTTACCGAGAGCCTCGGCAAGGGCGCGACCGGAGGTTCGCCGCGGATCGTCGGCGCCCATCAGGACGAGCGTCTCCGTGGTGAGTGTGCGGAGGTCGTCGTTCGGAGTGGGAACGAGGGTGTCGAGGACGGCGAGGAGTGCACGGGGGTCGTTCCCGCTGCGCGCGATCCATTCCACCAGGCGGCCGTCCGCGGCCTCGTCGGCCACCGCGCGGCCGGCGACCAGCGCGGACAGCGCCGGACGATAACGTTCGCCGCGGCTTCCGCCGATCTGCTCGAGCCCTTGCCCCGCAACGACCGCTCGGATCGGGCGCGCGCCGCGGACCAGCATTCGGACGGCGATCCGCGCTCCCAAGGAGTAGCCACCGAGGGCGAATCGCGTCAGTCCGAGCGTTGCGATCAGCGCCAGGCCGTCGTCGGCGAGAGCGTCGGGCGGGGCCGACGTGGGTCGTGCGCTCGCGCCATGCCCGCGCATGTCGGGAAGGATCACCCGAAATCCGTTCTGCGCGAGCATCTTCGCCGGTCCGTGGTCTACCCAGAGTCGGCCGGTCGCCGTGAACCCGTGCAGGAGGATCAGTGGGTAGCCGTCACCTATTTCCCGGTACGACAAGACGGCGCCGTCGGGGGCGGTGAACGTCGATGTCGCATCGAACATGCGTGAGCCACCTCGGATCTGGTCGACGGATTCGGCGGGGCTGATCTGCCGCCGACGTTACCTCGCCGGGGATCGGAGACGCCCGAAGCTCGACTGTGGAGTGCGCGGGCTGGCACGAAATACCGTTGACCGGCAGGCGAAGTGAGTAATATAGTCGCAAACAATACGTAATGCATATCGAGATCGGAAGA
>CAJCHX010000592.1 GCA_903970215.1 Acidobacteriaceae bacterium | reverse complement strand
CTGCCACTATCTGCTCGGTGAACCATCGACCCATGCGTCCAGATTAGCCACCGAATCCGGCACGACGTAGCGCCTCGGCCATCGACCCGCTGGGTTGCCGTCCGGAATTCTTCTGGCGGTCACCCTCACTCCGTCTGCGGTCACCGGCGTTCGCTTGGCCGTCACCGGGCCGCCCCTGCCCGCCGCGACCCTGGGCGCCGCGACTCGTGCCGCGACCAGTCTCGCTACGAGGGGCGCCATCGCCGACTCGTTGCCCGCGACCGCCCTCGCCGCGGCCCGGGTTGTCAGCCGCGCCGCCGCGCTGACCGCCGCGGGCCCCGTCGCGCCCGCGACCAGCCTTGGTGGCCTGCCCGGGCTCGTCGTTCAACCGCAGGCTCAGCCCGATGCGCTTGCGCTCGGTGTCCACCTCGAGCACCTTGACCTTGACTACCTGGCCCGACTTGACCACCTCATGCGGGTCCGACACGAACCTGTCCGACATGGCGGAGACGTGGACGAGGCCGTCCTGGTGCACCCCCACGTCGACGAATGCCCCGAACGCTGCGACGTTGGTGACCACGCCCTCGAGCACCATCCCGGGCTGGAGGTCGGCGACCTTCTCCACACCGGCCGCGAACGTCGCGGTGACGAACGCCGGGCGAGGATCACGGCCCGGCTTCTCCAGCTCACGCAGGATGTCGGTCACCGTAGGCACGCCGAACCGCTCGTCGGCGAGCCGCTCAGGCACCAGACGACGGAGCGCAACAGTGTTGCCGATCAACTCGGTGAGCTCGAGGCCGGACCGGTCGATGATGCGGCGGACCACCGGGTACGCCTCCGGATGAACGCCCGACGAGTCGAGCGGATCGTCACCGTCCCGGATCCGCAGGAACCCCGCGCACTGCTCGAACGCCTTCGGTCCGAGCCGAGCGACATCCAGCAGATCGGCCCGACTGCGGAATCGCCCGACGGTGTCGCGATGAGCGACGATCGCCGCCGCGAGCGAGTCGCTCACGCCCGATACCCGCGCAAGAAGCGGCACCGACGCGGTGTTCAGATCGACACCGACACCGTTCACCGCGTCTTCCACCACTGCTTCCAGACTCCGTGCGAGATGCGTGGCCGACACGTCGTGTTGGTATTGCCCGACGCCGATCGACTTGGGGTCGATCTTGACCAACTCGGCTAGGGGATCTTGCAGGCGGCGGGCGATGGACACCGCGCCCCGCAGCGACACGTCGAGGTCGGGCAGCTCACGGCTCGCGTATTCCGATGCGGAGTAGACCGACGCACCGGCCTCACTCACCACGATCTTGGACGGCGCCTTGGCACCGGCCTTCGCGATCTCGGCGACCAGCTCACTCGCAAGAGCATCGGTCTCGCGGGAAGCGGTTCCGTTACCGATCGCGATGAGCTCCACGCCGTGCCTTGCCACCAGCGCCGCAAGGACGGTCTTGGCCTCGTCCCATCGTTTCTGCGACTGGTGCGGGTACACCGCGCAGGTATCGACCACCTTGCCGGTCGCGTCCACGACCGCGACCTTGACGCCGGTCCGGAAGCCGGGGTCGAGCCCGAGCGTCGGACGGGTACCTGCGGGGGCAGCGAGCAGCAGATCCTTGAGATTCGTGGCGAACACCGCGACCGCGTCGTCCTCCGCCCGCTGCCGCAGCCGGGTGCGGGCATCGATGGTGGACGACAGCATGAGTTTCGTGCGCCACGCCCACCGGACGGTCCCGGCCAACCATGCGTCGGCCGCTCGCCCCTCGTTTCGCACGCCGAGGGTCGCCGCGATCATGGCCTCGTAGTCGGCGTCGTCCCCACCATCGAACGTCAGCGTCAGCGCCTCCTCCTTCTCACCGCGGAGCACCGCGAGCACGCGATGAGAAGGCATCTTCTCGAGTGGCTCGGCGAAATCGAAGTAGTCGCGGAACTTCGCGGCAGCAGTGCTGTCCCCCCGGCCCGCGGCCCCTTCGCGAGCGACGGTGCGTACCGTCCCTCTCGTCCAGAACCGCTCGCGGACGGCGCCGACCAGTTCGGCGTCCTCGGCGACGCGCTCGATCACGATGTGCCGGGCACCTTCGAGCGCCGCGGTGGCGTCCGCGATGGATTCGCCCACGTACTCGGCGCCGAGAACGGCGGGATCGAGAGTCGGGTCGGCGAGCAAGCGGTCTGCGAGCGGCTCGAGGCCGGCCTCCCGCGCGATCTGTGCTTTGGTGCGTCGCTTCGGCTTGTACGGCAGGTAGAGGTCTTCCACCCGCGACTTGGTGTCCGCGCTGACCAGCT
>CAJCHX010000591.1 GCA_903970215.1 Acidobacteriaceae bacterium | reverse complement strand
ATCGGCATCCTGCCCACCCTGATGCCCGAGCACCTCGCGACCGGCTGGATGAGCGAGTCCACCCGGTATCGGGCGCTGAACGACTCGATCTTCACCGCCCGCGGCGAGGACATCGTGATCGACATCAGCGGACCCGAACGCCTCAACCTGCAGTTCGCTTCGATCGCGCCCGAATCGGCCTGCACGAGCATGCAATTGCATCTGCAGGTCGCGCCGGCCGACTTCGCCGGCAGCTGGAACGCCGCGCAGGCGCTGGCTGGGCCGCAGCTGGCGCTCGGCGCCAACTCCCCGTACTTCCTCGGCCACGAATTGTGGTCCGAGACCCGCATCGAACTGTTCGCCCAGGCCACCGATACCCGTCCCGACGAGCTCAAGGCCCAGGGCGTACGACCGCGGGTGTGGTTCGGCGAGCGCTGGATCAACAACATCTTCGACCTGTTCGAGGAGAACACCCGCTACTTCCCCGCGCTGCTACCGGAATCCTCGGCGATCGACCCGCTCGACGAGCTGGATGCGGGCGCATCCCCGAACTCACCGAGCTCAAGATGCACAACGGGACCATCTGGCGGTGGAACCGCCCGGTGTACGACATCGTCGGCGGGGCCCCGCACGTCCGGATCGAGAACCGCACGCTGCCGAGCGGGCCCACTCTGGTGGACATGATGGCCAACGCAGGGTTCTTCTACGGTGTGATCACCGCACTGGCCCACGAAGACCGTCCCATCTGGACCCGCATGAGTTTCGATGCGGCGGAACAGAATCTGACCGCCGGCGGCCGAGACGGCATCGACGCTCGCCTGTATTGGCCCGGTGCCGGGTGGATCAGCCCGGACGAGCTGACCCACCGGATCCTGCTCCCCCATGCCGACCACGGCCTCACCCTCCTCGGGGTCGATGCCGACGTGCGCGACCAGCTGCTGACCGTCATCGAGGGCAGGTGCGCCACGAAGCAGAACGGCGCGAGCTGGCAGCGCCGCCGCGTAGCGGAGCGTCAGTCCGCGGGCGAGACGCGAGTCGACGCCATAGCCGGGATGCTCCGCGAGTACATCGACCGGATGCACAGCGGCGATCCCGTGCACACCTGGGACTGACTTCGCCGCAACCGGTCCGTCGAGGGACCCGTGTGTCGCAGATCCCCATCGGCCGTCGACTTCCCTATCGCGTGTGCCCGTCACCACCGGATGACGGTGTCGTCGGTAGGGCTGACGGACTCCGCTGGGGAACGCGTTCTCCGGTGGGGAGATAGCGCGGTCTCCGGTGGGGAGATGACGCACCGATCGAGTCGAATGCGAGCCTCATCGTCCGGGTCGCCGACGCCTTCGGTCGAAACCGCATCTCCCAGCGACCGCGAACTGAAATCACTCGCTCCCAACGCCGGGAAACGGGATTACGCTGCGATCATGACCACCCCTCCGCCCAGTGCGGGCCAGCAGTTCCCCATCCTCATATCCACCATGAATGATGTCCCCGGATTCCAGGTCACCCACGTGATGGGTGAGGTCTTCGGACTGACGGTGCGCAGCCGAAACGCCTTCTCCAACATGGGCGCCGGCTTCAAGGCCATGGCCGGCGGCGAACTCAAGGGGCTTACCAAGCTCCTGCACGATTCCCGGCAGGAGGCCGTCGGCCGGCTCTGCCAGGAGGCCACCGCTCGCGGCGCCAACGCCGTGGTCGCCATGCGGTTCGACTGCAACGAGATCGGCGGCACCGCCAGCGAGATCGCGGCATACGGCACCGCGGTCTACATCGTCCCTGCTGGTCAGGCGCCCCGTCCGCCCCAATACCAGCCGGGCGGCTACGGCAACCAGGGGCAGCAGGGCCCGCAGGATCCCGGCGCACAACACCAGGGGCAGCAAAACCCGGGGCCCGGGCACCAGGGTCCGCAGAACCCCGGCCCGCACCAGGGTCCCCCGCTCCCGTCGCCCAACCCGCCTCTCTACAGCCCCGGACCGGGCCGCTAGGTCGACACCCGACGCACCGTCACCGACGAAGCCGCGCCGACCTACTTGGCGCCGTGCCCGAACAACGCGGGCAGCGTGCCCTCGTGCGCCGCGCGCAGTTCGGCGAGCGGAATGGTGAACTGCCCCTGCACCTCTACCGAATCGGAACCCTGGTCGACCACGCCGATCCGCACCGCCGGAAGACCGCGCGCAGCGCACATCGACAGGAAGCGAGACTCCTCGGTGCGCGGAACCGCCACGAGGATCCGTCCGGCGCTCTCCGAGAACAGCGACACGAACGGGTCGGTCCCCGCGGGAAGCAGTACGCGGCAACCGGTCTCCCCAGCGAGCGCGGCCTCGACGACGGCCTGCCACAGGCCACCCTCGGACAGGTCGTGCGCGGCGGACACCAGGCCGTCGCGGGACCCGGCGGTCATGACGTCGGCGAGTAGCCGCTCGCGGTCGAGGTCGACGCGGGGCGGCACGCCACCCAGGTGGTCGTGCGCCACCTGGGCCCAGATCGACCCGTCGAACTCGTCACGGGTATCGCCGAGCAGGATCAGGGTCTCGCCCGGCTCGTGGCCGAAGCCGGTGGGGATGCGCCGCCGCACATCGTCGATCACACCCATCACACCGATCACCGGAGTCGGGAGGATCGCGGTGCTTCCGGTCTGGTTGTAGAAGCTCACGTTGCCGCCGGTCACCGGGATGCCCAGCGCCGCACAGCCGTCCGCGATGCCGTGCACCGCCTGCTGGAACTGCCACATGACCCCCGGATCCTCGGGGGAGCCGAAGTTGAGGCAGTCGGTGACGGCCTTCGGCGTGGCGCCGGTCGCCGCGACGTTGCGGTACGCCTCGGCCAAGGCCAGCTGCCCCCCGGTATACGGGTCCAGATAGGTGTATCGACCGGACGCGTCGGTGGCCAGCGCGATGCCACGCTGCGAGGTCTCGTCGATCCGCACGACCCCCGCGTCGGCGTGCTCGGCGAGCACGGTGTTGCCGCGGACGTAGCGGTCGTACTGCTCGGTGATGAACCGGCGCGAGCACAGCGCCGGTGACGCGATCATCTGGAGGGCGGTCGCACGCAGGTCGTCGGCCGTCGACGGCCGAGCGAGATCGGCGGTCGTGGCGGCGATCACGCCGTCCATCCACTCGGGCCGGGCAACAGGCCGCTGGTACACCGGGCCGTCGTGCGCGATGGTGCGGGGCGGGGCGTCGACGACGGTCTCGCCGTGCCAGCTGATCACGAGCCGGTCACCATCGGTGACCTCGCCGATGACGGTCGCGAGCACGTCCCACTTGGCGCACACGCGCATGAACTCGTCGACGTTCTCCGGGGTCACGACGGCGCACATCCGCTCCTGCGACTCCGACGACAACACCTCGGCGGGCGTCATGTGGGCGGCGCGCATCGGCACCTTCTCGAGCTCGATGTGCATGCCGCCGTCGCCCGCGGCCGCAAGCTCGGACGTCGCGCACGACAGGCCCGCGCCGCCGAGGTCCTGGATCCCGACCACCAGGCCCTCGTGGTACAGGTCCAGGCAGCACTCGATGAGCACCTTCTCGGTGAACGGGTCGCCCACCTGCACCGCGGGAAGCTTCTTGGGGCGATGTCCCTCGTCGAAGGTCTCGGACGCCAGCACCGAGACGCCGCCGATGCCGTCCAGCCCCGTGCGTGCGCCGAACAGAACGATCTTGTTGCCCGCACCGGAAGCGAACGCCAGATGCAGGTCCTCAACCCGCAGCACACCCGCACACAGGGCGTTGACCAGCGGGTTTCCGGCGTACGAAGCGTCGAACACCGTCTCGCCCCCGATGTTGGGCAGGCCCAGCGAGTTGCCGTACCCACCCACGCCGCGCACCACACCGTCGAGCACCCGGCGGGTGTCGGGCGCATCGGCCGGGCCGAACCGGAGCTGGTCCATGACGGCGATCGGCCGGGCACCCATCGCCATGATGTCGCGGACGATTCCGCCGACGCCGGTCGCCGCCCCCTGGTACGGCTCGACGTAGGACGGGTGGTTGTGCGACTCCACCTTGAACGTCACGGCCCAACCGTCGCCGATGTCCACGACGCCGGCGTTCTCGCCGATCCCGGCGAGCATGCAGGAGCGCATCTCGTCGGTCGTGGTCTCGCCGAAGTAGCGCAGGTGCACCTTCGAGCTCTTGTAGGAACAGTGCTCGGACCACATCACCGAGTACATCGCCAGCTCGGCGTCGGTGGGGCGGCGGCCGAGGATCTCCCTGATCCTCTGGTACTCGTCGTCCTTGAGCCCGAGTTCGCGGTACGGCTGGGGAAGGTCGGGGGTCTGCGCGGCGTTCGCGGCCGTGTCTACGTGCACGGCGGCCAGTTTAGTGTGGTGCCGCGACCGAGCCGGTAGTCGGAGGCGAACCACAGCGGACCGCCGTTGTAAAGGGATCACGTCAGCGCGACGCTGGATGGCGGCAGGGCGTCGATCCTCCCGCAGACTGGCCAGCATGTCCCGACCGACCGCCTACCTCGTGTGCGCCAGCCAGCGCAGCGGCAGCACTCTGCTGGTGGAGTCCCTCGCCGCCACCGGTGTGGCCGGCCGTCCAGAGGAGTTCTTCCAGTACTACCCCACGTCCTCGAAGTCACCGCAGCCGCGCGAGTGGTTCGCCGGCGTCGACGACCCCGACCTCCTGAACCTGCTGGACAAGACCGATCCGGGTACCGTCGACACCCGCACGCTCGAGCAGTGGCGCAGCGATGTGCTCGCCGCCGGCCGCACCCCCAACGGTGTGTGGGGCGGCAAGCTGATGTGGAACCAGGCCCCGATCCTGATCGGACGCACGCGCACCGCGTCGGGCTCGCTGCGCACCGCGATCCGCTCCCTGTTCGACGGCGCCGACCCGCTGTATGTGCACGTGCACCGTCCCGACGTCGTACCGCAGGCCGTCTCGATGTGGCGGGCCGTGCAGACCCGCGTGTGGCGGGACGACCCACGCCAGGACCACGCCCGCGACGAGCGGGCGCAATACCGGGCCGAGGGCATCGCGCATCTGGCGGGCATCCTGCGCGAGCAGGAGCGGTCCTGGCGGGCGTGGTTCGCCGCCGAGGGCATCGAGCCGCTGG
>CAJCHX010000590.1 GCA_903970215.1 Acidobacteriaceae bacterium | reverse complement strand
GCCCACCAAGCGCACCACGTTCGCGATTCGTGCGGATGGCACCGTCGCCGACGTGATCTCGTCCGAGGTGAACATGCAGGTCCACGCGGACCGGGCGCTCGCCGCGCTGCGCGACTGACGGTGTGCCCCACGCGGTACGAGAGTCGTCGGACCGTCACACCGCTCCGTGCCGGACCAGCCAGTCGAGCAGCGGAGTGGCCTCGCGCCAGTGCGTGCGGATCTGCTCGACCAGGGCGGGCGAGCCGATGATGTCGCCGAATCCGTAGTCGCGGCCCACCGTGAGCGACTTGTGGCGTAGGAGAGCGATCCGTGGGTGGTCGGCGTCCCAACCGCGGGGTGCGGTCTTCAGAGTCTCGCCGCCGATCTCCCATCCCTTGCGCTGCAGCTTCGCCACGATCTTCTCCAGCTCGACGCCGTGGCGGCCGTCGTCGATCGCCCGGCGCAACGCGGTGAGCCGCTCGGCGCTCGCCTCGTAGAACCCTGCTCCCACGCGGACACCCGCCGCGCCGAGTTGCACGTAGTATCCGGTCGCCGGCCCGACCGCGACGAAGGCGCCCTGATGCGTCTTATACGGCGTCTTGTCCTTCGAGAACCGCACGTCGCGGTACGGGCGGAACATCTTCGCGGGACCGAACTCGTCGGCCAACTCCTCGGTCAGCGCGGTCATCGGCACGGCCACGGCGGTGCGATAGACCTCTTTGTGCGCGTCCCAGAAGGCCTTCGAGTTGTCGACCTCGAGGTCGTCATAGAAGTCGAGCGCAGCCTCGGGGAATCCGGTGAAGCCCATGCGTCGAGGTTACCGACCACGCGTCGAGGCCCGAGACTGCGGCGTCGGGTATACGAGGTGGCCGAGTCGGCCGTAGCGGTGGACACTGGGGGCCAGCGGTAGGTCGAGGCGAAGGAGGCCCCTATGGCAGACAACGGTGGTCCATTCGGGTTCGGCCCCGGTGACTTCGACGACATCGCGCGGGAGGCCCGCGACATGCTGGGGCGGTTCGTGGCGAGTTCGGGCGGCCGCGAGGCGTGGTCGGGTCTGTTCGACGACGCGCGGCGCGGCCCGCGCCGCGAGCCGGAGACGACCGGCGAGGCGGGCGACGGCGTGTGGGCGGTCGTCGCGACCGACGGCGACGGTGGCGCCCGCGTCGAGCAGGTCTTCGCGACCGAGCTCGACGCGTTACGTGCCCATCAACACAACGTCGATGCGCATCGCAGGGTTCGTTTCCTGCCGTACGGCATCGCTGTCAGCGCCCTCGACGACTGATTCGGGCGTGCGGGTGCACGGCGAATGAACGATTCGACGGCGCCCCGGCTCACCGCGGTGCCAGCACCTCGATCGGACATGTGGGACCCGGCGCGGCAGCCAGTCGGCCATCGGTGGTCAGCAGCGTGGCATCGAGTGCTTCGGCGGTGGCGACGTAGGTCGCGTCATAGGCGGTGAGGTTGTCGCGGAGTTCCCAGATCCGGTCGAGCAACGGGCGGTGAGGCACGGCGACCAACGGCAGGGAGCGCAGATCGAGAAGCGCTGTACGCGCCTGTTGGGTGCTGATGGTGGTCGCGCGCACCAGTCGGCGGAGCACCGAGGCCACTTCGATGAACACCAGGTCGGGCGCGCGGAGTCGCTCATGTCGCAGCCGGGCCCGGGCGCGAGCCCCCGTTTCGCCACCGTCGATCGTGGCGACCACGAGGGTTCCCGCGTCAGTGACTATCACGGTCGGCTCGCAGCGCGTCGGTGATGTCGGCCAGTGGTACGTCGCGCAGGTTCCGGGTCGCCATGTGCTGGAGCCACTCGTCGATCGTCGGCCGTGCAGCCTCTTCGATCAGGTGCTCGAGCAGGTATTCCTGCAATGACTGGTGGGCAGCGGCAGCGCGCGCACGAAGTCGGTGATGGGTCTCGTCCGGGACATGCTTGATCTGCACAGTGGCCATGGCGCCATTATGGCGCCAATACTCCGGAGCTGCCACGGGTCGAGGTGCGGCCTGCCTCGAGATCGTCGTGGCAATCGAGCGCGGCCCCTGGGAACGGGCGAAGCTCATGGGCCTCGGGCGGGCCCTGATGCGGAGTCGCGCGGCACCTTCCCCGCGTGGTCGGGTGTAGCGTGGACACACGGAGCTATTCGGCTTCCGAAATCAAGGGACCCACGATGAGCGACAAGTCGCCACGGCAGAAGATGTCCAAGACCGCTGGGAAATCGATCAAGGAGAAGCGTGCTCTGAAGCACGCGAAGGCTGCCGAGCAGACGTTCCACGATCAGCTCGCCTCGAAGAAGAAGTGACCACGCCCTCGAAGATCCCCACGCTAGGGGTCGTCGGGACCTCGGCCAAGGAGAACGAATACCGGCTCCCGCTACATCCGGCCCACCTGCACCGTGTCGATGAAGCCATCCGCAACCGGATGGTGCTCGAGCGAGGGTACGGAACACGGTTCGGCTACGCCGACGCAGACCTTGCGCACCTGGTCGGAGGCTTCGCGGACCGCGAGTTGGTGATCGCCGAGTCCGACATCGTGATCCTGCCCAAACCGCAGCACTCGGACGTGGCGGCGCTTCGAGAAGGGGCCGTGCTCTGGGGATGGCCACACTGCGTGCAGGATCCGGTACTGACCCAACTCGCGATCGACCGCCGGGTCACGCTGATCGCCTTCGAGGCGATGAATCACTGGACGGTCGACGGCGCCGTCGGCGTGCACGTATTCCACAAGAACAACGAACTCGCCGGCTACTGCTCCGTGTTGCAGGCGCTCGAGTTGACCGGATCGACCGGTGACTACGGTCGGCGTCTGAACGCGGCGGTGATCGGCTTCGGCGCCACCGCGCGCGGAGCAGTCACCGCGCTCAACGCGCACGGTGTCCACGACGTGCACGTGCTGACGAATCGTGGTGTCGCGGCGGTGGGTTCGCCTATCCACTCGGTGCGGATCACGCAGTTTGACCATGACGTCCAAGCCCCGTACCTCAGTCATGTCATCACCGACCGCGGGCGGATCCCGTTGGTGCCGTTCCTCGCCGAGCGCGACATCATCGTCAACTGCACCCTGCAGGACACAGACCACCCGCTGATCTACCTGACGACCGACGACCTCCGCGGGTTCCGCCCGGGCACGCTGATCGTCGATGTGTCCTGCGACGAGGGGATGGGCTTCAGCTGGGCCCGCCCGACGACGTTCGCCCATCCGATGTTCGAAGTCGGCGACCACATCGGTTACTACGCCGTCGATCACAGCCCGTCGTATCTCTGGAACTCGGCCACGTGGGAGAACAGCGAGGCGCTCCTGCCGTTCATCGACACCGTCGTGGGAGGCCCGGAGTCCTGGGATGCCAACGAGACGATCAGTCGCGCGATCGAGATTCGCGACGGACATGTCGAGAACCCGAACATCCTGTCGTTCCAACGGCGTTCGGCCGACTATCCACACCTCGCCGCGTGATCGGGCATACGTGGGCGACGCCGACCGCGTGACCGACGGCGCCGTCGTCCTCGAGTAGTGCGAGCATCGCGCTCGCAAGGTCGCCCCGGCTGATGCTGCGCCCACCGCGGACGTTGGCGTCGACGGCGATGCGAAAGCGGCCCGTCACAGGCCCGTTCGTCAATCGCGGCGGACGCACGATGGTCCAGTCGATATCTCCGGCCCGCACGATGTCCTCCATCAGAGCGGCATCGGCGTACGTGCCGGCGAACACGCGCTTGACGATCGGCATCATCACGTACCGAGTCATCGCGTCGTCGCCTGGGTCGTGCGTCGGCGGCGACGGGCGTCCGGGTGACGGCGTGGTCGCTACGGGCGCGGCGCTGATGCCGATGTACCGCCGCACGCCCGATGCGGTCATCGCGGCGGTCACGGATCGGGCTGCGGCGCTGAGAATTCCACGATCGCCGACGCTTCGGGTGCCGAGTGCCGAGACGACCGCGTCCACGCCGTGGAAGCATGAGCTGAGGTCGTCGTGGTCGGCGGACTGGAGGTCCATCGGCACCACGTCGACGCCCCAGGCGGGGTCGAGTCGGGACGGGTCGCGCGCGATCACCAGCACCTGATCGCCTCGCGCAAGCGCCTGTTGCACCAGGTGGTGGCCCACCCCGCCGGTC
>CAJCHX010000589.1 GCA_903970215.1 Acidobacteriaceae bacterium | reverse complement strand
TCCCGGCACCACCAGCAGCGGTGGCGGTACAACGGGCGGTGCCGGCGACGGGGCAACCGGCGGCTCAGGAATCACCGGCGCGGGAATGACCGCCACTCCCCCCTCGACGACAGTCGCCGGCCTCGCCCGCGCCCAAGAGATCACGACCGGCCCCGACGGCAAGTCCGCGCAGGTGACGGTCGCTTGCTCGGCTGGCTCGGCCGGATGCACGGTCCACGCGGTGTTGACCGCGCCGGCCGTGTCAAGCGGCAGGAACTCGCACGCGACGCGTCGACCGACCGTCCTCGGCACGGTCTCGGCCCACCTGCCCGCGGGCGCTCACCGTCGCCCTCAATCGCCCCGGCCGGCGTCTGCTGACCCGGCTTCACACGATCCGGGTAACGCTCACCATCACCCAATCGCGCGCCGCCCGCACAATCATCCTCGGCCGTCACCAGATCACCCTGTCCGCACGCAGGTCCCGGACGTCCACGGCTGATGTCCGCAGGCTCGTGCAGCCAGCGAATGGCAGGTGACGCACGGGAACCGAGCGGGAGTTTGGACATCGCGCCAGTCCAACGATGATCTGTCGACGTTGAGCCGCAGCTCGCCGGGAGCGCGGCGCCATGTGACGTTGATCTGACGGCCCGCTTATAGGTTTCGCGCCGTTGCGAGCGGCTGTCTGTGATGATCGATGAGGGGACTGAGATGAACGCGGCGATGACGTCGAGTCGTCAACGGTTGGAGATGCTCTTGCTGGCGCTGCTGTTGGTCGGCGCCGGGATGCTCTGGGCGGTGCGAAGCGCCGGTGCACACGTGACCGCATTCGCGCCTGAGGGCTCGGCGCAGCGTGCCGACTCGACCGGGGTTCGAGGATCGGTCAGCCGTGATCTGACCGCGGCCCCTGCCACCGACGCGTATGCGATCGACGGCGGGGACGAGCATTCCTGTGCGGTGCTGTCCGGCGGCGGGGTCGACTGCTGGGGTTTGAACTATTACGGACAGCTGGGCAACGGGACGACCACCAACAGCAGCACTCCGGTGACGGTGAGCGCGATCAGCACCGCCACCCAGGTCGCCGCGGGAGACGATGACTCGTGTGCGGTGCTGACCGACGGCCAGGTCCAGTGCTGGGGCGAGAACGACTACGGGCAGCTGGGAAACGGGACGACCACCCCCAGCAGCACCCCGGTGACGGTCAGCGACATCAGCGAGGCTGTCCAGATCAGCGCCGACGGCGCGCATGCCTGTGCGGTGCTCGCCAACGGCGAGATCGACTGCTGGGGCGACGACGCGAGCGGTGAGTTGGGGAACGGGACCGACGGCGCCAGCAGCATCCCGGTGACGGTCGATGACATCTCCAACGCGACGGAGGTGGCTGTCGGCGATGAGGATGCGTGCGCGCTGCTGGCCAGCGGTCTGGTCGACTGCTGGGGCGGCAACGGCTTGGATCAGCTGGGGGACGGGTCGGGAAGCGAGGACGCCAGCTACAGCCCGGTGGCGGTGAGTGGCATCACGACGGCTGACCCCGCAACGCAGCTCGCCACCGGGTATGGGCATTCGTGCGCGGTCCTGGCCAGCGGCCACGTCGATTGCTGGGGGTACAACGACTACGGACAGCTGGGGGACGGTGTCGGCAGCAACCGCGATACCGCGGTCGCGGTGACTGGGGTCACCGACGCCGTTCAGGTCGCGGCCGGGTACGAGCATTCGTGCGCGCTGCTCGCCGGTGGCCAGATTGACTGCTGGGGCGCGGACTACAACGGGCAGCTCGGCAACGGGAGCGAGACCGACGACAGCGCCGCTGTCCTGGTCAGCGGGGTCAGCACCGCGACCGCCATCGCGGCCGGGGACAAGCATTCGTGTGCGCTGCTCGCCGGCGGCCAGGCCGACTGCTGGGGCTATGACAACGACGGGCAACTGGGCGACGGGACGACCACCGACAGCAACGTCCCGGTCGCCGTGAACGGCGGTCCCTACGGGGCAGATGCGACCGTGGACGCAACGTCGACCACTGTTGACTGCGCGCCTCAAACGGTCGCCGTAGGTGCGACGACGACGTGTACCGCGACGGTCACCGATGTCGCGGCCAGCGGACAGAGCGTCCCGACGGGCTCGGTCAGTTTCACGAGCTCGCCGGCGGTACCGTCTGCTGCGTCGAGCTGCACGCTTGGAGGGACGGGGACCAACGGCGTTGCGTCCTGCGAGGTTGCGTTGACGGCGACCGTGGCGGGCTCTTACACCGTCTCAGGCGAGTATGGCGGCGACGTCCGGCATCACGTCAGCGGGGGGTCGAGCGCGGTGACCGCAACGGGCCCGGCCGCCACCACCGGTCCGGGACCCAGCGGGCCGACGGGTAGCACCGGGACAGCGGGAGCAGCCGGCACCACGAACACCCCCGGGACAACGAGCACCCCCGGGACAACCAACACCGGCACGCCCGCGCCGACCAGTCCGGCGCCCGGCCGCGTAACCTTCGCGCGCCCGACGGTCTCCGGCTCAACCGCGTCGGTCTCGATCACCTGCACGGGTCAGAGCGCGTGTCGGGTCTCGGTGACCCTCTCAATCACCGAGACCCTTCCGCAGGGCGAGCACACCGCGATCCCCGCCGCCAAGAAGAGCCGGCGCAAGACGATCACCGTCGCACACGCCACCGCGACCATCGCGACCAGCAAGACCAAGCGGATCAAACTGAAGCTGAACGCGACCGGGAAACGGCTGCTGCGCGCCGACCGCACTCTGAAGACCAAGCTGACGATCAGTCAGTCCGGCAAGACCGTCACCAGCAGAACGCTCGCGTTTGGATCCGCCAAGAGCAAGCAATGAGTCGCGGCAGGTGTCGCGCGCGGGCACGATCGGACGACAGGCTCGCCAGCCAGACCTGGAAGCTCGTCGAGCAGCGATCGAGCGATCTGCGGCAGGCAGGCGTCCCCCTGGATCTGTACTCCTCGCTGGGCGCAGACTTCTGGGCCGACTTCGTCGAGATCAGCCGCAGCGTCCTGCGCAACGCGCACGGCACCGAGTAGGGACTCTCCGGCCGACGGCGGCGTCGAAGGCCAGCTGAGCGTTTGACAGAGTGTTGGGCATGGCGGCCCTGACGACGCCCACCGCTCGGTCGACCAGACGCCGCATGATTCCGCTGGGTCAGTCACGGTGACGTCGCGCAAAGCCCAATCCGAGACCCAGGTCGGCCTCGATCAGCTCGTCGAGCAACTCACGGCGGACGAGCTGCGCGAGGTGCTGACCTGGGCCGCGGAGTGGCATGAGGATGTCGAGCGGCGGGTGTGATTGATCGCGGCGCGGTCCAGCGGCGATCTGCGGGCGTTGCGGACTGAGGTCGATCGCGGGCTGCGGACGCGCCGGTTCCTTGACTACCGCGACAGCGTGGAGTGGGCGCGCGCGGCGCGACCGGTGGTGATCGAGCTCGGTGCAGCGGTCGATGCCGGTCCGTCCCGGGAGCTGGTCGAGCTGCTCGAGCGGGGGATCGGGCACGTTGTCAAGGTGATCCAGACCCGGGCTGACGACTCCTCGGGCATGATCGGCGATCTCGCTCGCGATCTGTTGGAGCTGCACGCTCGCGCGTGCGATGCCCGGGTGGCGGATCCGGTCAAGCTCGCGCGGTGGATGATCGGCTTTCGCTTCTCCGATCAGGATTTCTTCGAGGCCGATCCGGTCCGCTACCAAGCCGCTCTGGGCGAGGCCGGCCTGGCGGAGTTTCGCACTCTGCTGAACGCGCAGAAGGACCAGGGCGGGTTCGCGGCGCGGTACGCGCGCGAACGGCTGGCCGTGCTGGACGGTGACAGCGAAGCGATCGTGGCGCTGCTCGGAGGCGATCTCTCGCGGCCGCATCAGTTCATCCGGGTTGCCGAGGCGATGGTCGAGCTCGGCCGCGACGAGGAGGCGATCGGATGGGCGTCGCGCGGGGGATCGAGCAGACCACCGGCTGGCAGGTCGATCAGCTGTTTGACATCGCCTGCGCGGCGCACGGGCGACGCGAAGAACCGGCCGAGGTCCTCGCGCTGCGTCGCGCGCAGCACGAGCGGACGCCGACCAGCTCCAGCTATCGCCGGCTGCGCACCGCGGCCGAGGCGATCCACGCCTGGCCGGTCGAGCGCGATGCCGCGCGTCGCGTGCTGTCAGACCGCAACCCGGCCGGCCTGGTTGACGCGCTGCTCGACGACGGAGAGGACGAGCTCGCGTGGCAGACCGCAACGGAGCTGCCCGATCCCGGCCTCGGGGATCACGCGTGGCTGCGGCTGGCCGAGGCTCGGCAGAAGACCCATCCGGCGCAGGTGCTGCCGGTGTACTGGCGGTTGATCGACAGCGCGCTTGAGACAGCCGATCGGCGCGCGTACGCCGCCGCGATAAGGCTGCTCAAACGGGCGCGCGACGCGGCGAACGCCAGCGATGAGATCGATAGCTTCGAGGCGCGCCTGGCCGCGTTACGGGAACAGCACCGTCGCCGGCCGTCGCTGATCGCGATGCTCGACAAGGCCAAGCTGGCCCCAATCCCGCCAAGCTGAGCCCTGACGAACGACAAGACCGGCGCGGCTCACGCTGTCAGGTGGGGTTATTGAGTCCCATTGAAAGCCACCGCTTCACTGCCCATTTGCGATCGCGCCGATCAGTTCGTCGCGGGAAGCGTGCCGAGCACTTTCAGGCAGCGTGCGGCACGATCGCTCACGAGGTCCAGCAGTGTGCGCGGCGAGTCTCTGTTGAGCGCTGTCACCGCCGGGGCGCTCACGGCGTCAGCGAGTGCCTCGGGGGCGATCTGCGCCAGCTGCCGCGCGCGGTCGACGAGCGCTGCGGCGTCGAGCCCGAGATCGCGGGCGGCCTCGGGCCACCGGTTGCGTTGGGGGGAGACCTCGTCGCTTGATCCGACCTTCATCGCCAGCCGCAGCTTGCGCTCATGCGTGCCGTATGGGAGTGCGGACGCGATGTCGTACAGCGGCGCAAGCCGCGCCTGATCTCCGGCGAGCAGGACCGCGTAGTTCTTCGCGTGCGCGTCGGTGCCACCGATCAGTCAGCCAGTTCCAGATCAGCGCGTCGGCGAATCGGCGAGCGGCGTCCTCCCCGACCCGCGGTGGCATCGCGTTGCGCAGCAGGCGGACGATCTGAGCCGGGGTCGGACCCCCCTCATTCTGGTACTTGTCATTCGGGGGCGCCCCCAGCGCTTGGCACAGGTCCTCCTGGTGGACGCGGGCGATGATTCCGTCAGCACCCAAACGGCGGTCATAGCGGGTGACCACGACCGCGGTTTCCCAGCGAACTGCGCGATCGTGCTGCGCGCTGCGATCAGGCCAGCCCGCCGCGCCGCGTCCAGGCACAAATGCTCGTTGAGGTCGTGGTCATCGAAGCCGGCCACGGCCGGCTTGAGGATGTGCGTTGTCGGGATCGAGCCCGACG
>CAJCHX010000588.1 GCA_903970215.1 Acidobacteriaceae bacterium | reverse complement strand
AGCGCGTTGTGCTTGTCGGGCCGGGTCAGGGTGACGAGGGCAACGTGGCGATCGATCTCGACCTTGACCCGCTCCTCACTCATTCGGTCTGACGCTATCGCCGATCCGCACCGTGCCGCCTTGCAGCACCCGCCCGAAGATCCCGAATGGGATCGGCTCGATCGAGGGCAGCTCGCGATAGCGGCGCAGCACCTCCAGCGTCGGGAGATTCGCCTTGCCCTGCTCCGGGTCGAGTGTCGTGATCTTGCAGCGTCCAACATGGCCCTCAAAGTGGATCACGCTCTCACCCACCTGGATCGATTTCCCGACCCAATCGTCCTCCGCGTGGGCAGCCACTCCATCGATCTCAATCAGCATGCGGAAGCGGCGGCCGTCCACGGACTCAACCCCCGCCTCCTGGGCCAGGCGGTCAAGCGAAGCCCGCGAGATCAGGGTGGCAGCGCCCCTGGCACCGCGGTCAATCGCGCTCTCAGTCTGCACCAGTCGCACGGGACGGTCAGCCCACGCGGACAGCGCCTCCTGCCAGGGGCCGGTCACCTCGTGGGCGGCGCGAAACTCCTTTGAGCCTCGCCTGGTTGCGACCGAGGCGCCGAGCTCGATCACCTCCTCAACCACGGTTCCGTCGGGAAACTCAAGTCTCAGCCGTCTCGAATGCTCGTCGAACGTGGCGATGATCCGCTGCAGCTCACCTATCAGGATCGCGTTGATCAGGCGGTCGCGCTCATCGATCAGAAAGAAGCGGCGGTCGCCCGCGGCGCCCGTGGCCCCGAGCGTGATCGAGTCAACCTGACGCAGGCGCGTGCCCTTGACCGCCGTCATCGCCAGACCTGTGACTCTGCTTGTGCTCATCCGGCACGAATCCTACGCATTGCAGCACCGGAATCCGGGGGTACCGTGGGAAGCGGTCGGGTTCGTTTCGCGAACGGAGGCAGAGTGAGAACACGGAGCCTCGAGTGTTGGGGACCAGCTGTTGGTGCGCACAGCTGTCGCACAGCGAAGGCAACGCAACTATTGCGGTGCGAGCGGGCTCAGCACCAGCAGGTTGCCGCCCTCCTGTTGGGCTTCGACCTGCTCTGAGAAGAGGTTGCGCGCCGTCACCTCGTCGACGATCCCGGCTTCGTCGGACTTACTCCACGCCGCCAGCTGGCTGAGCTCGGGTGGGTCTGGATCGAGCGTGGTGTCGATCGGTGTCGAGAGAAGCGGCTTGAGCTCGGCACGGAGGAAGAGCACCGCGACAGTTACAGATTTCGCCGGTGTGACGCCCGCGCCGACCTGGGGGGCGTTATGTCCAGGCGGAAGCACGACCAGCACGTTGTCGGCGCTGCTGAGATACCTGAACGTGTAGAGGGCGAGCTCGAGGGCCTCGCGGCGCAGCAGCAACATGCGGCTGGTGGAGGGCGTCCCGGCCAGCTGGCAGCCATGGGCGCCGAGCCCACAGATGTTGTAGGCGACGGTTGAGCCGGTGAGCAGTGAGAGCGAGCTGCTGCTGGACGAGGCACTGGTATCCACCGCGACTGTCAGACCCTTGCCGGTGGTGGTGCCAGCCGCCGACGCGCTGGTGAGTGCGATCGGCGTGATCACGTCGAGCTGTTGCGCCGTGCTGGCACGGTAGAACGGGGCCATGTAATCCGCTATCTCCTGGGCGCCGGTGCTGCCGCCGGTCGAAGGTGACCACGGGGACCACGCCTGTGAGCTGCCAGAGCCGCTGTGGCGGCTCGTGTGGTTCGCGATGACCAGCACCGCTATGGCCAGCGCGACGACCGCGATCCCGCCGAGCGTCACCAGCGCCACGCGGAACTTGTCGGCGTGAGGGGCGGCGATCCGCGGCAGCTTGCGAGCATCGGTCACCTCTGCGGGCAATGGTGCCGTGAACTCTGGTCCGGTCGCCTCGGCGCTCTGCGAGCTGTTCATCGGATCCGGGGATGACTCCGGCGGCCGCTCACTCATACCGTGGGCCATGTCCTGTCGTCACCGACGTCGATCGTCGGGCGCACCAACCCGACGCTGTTCAGGAGGTCGACCACCTCGTCACCGTGCATCTCCTTACGCTCGACGAGCGTGTCGGCGATGCGGTTCAGCGCGTCCCGGTTGGTGGCCATCAGCGCATAGGCGGTCACATACGCCTGTCCGAGCAGTTCCGCCACGGCCTTGCGCTTGCCGGGACTGCTGAGCGTGTTACCGATCGCGTCGGCGCTCCACGAACCACTGCTCGCGCGATTCATGATCTGGTTTCCGATCTCCTCCAGACGCTCCCTGGCCAGCCTCCGGGCATCGGGCTGCTCACCAGGTTTCAGCCGGCGGTCGGGCCTGATCGAGATCGGCAGCTCATCCGGGCCCATGCCCCACATGCCGACCATCGCCGCGGCGGTTGCGGTCGCGCTGTACAGGTCGCCGCTGACGCCCTGCGAGTTCTCGCCGTAGAAGACGTGCTCGGCGGCCATCGCACCAAGCGTCATGATCAGCCGACCCATCACATATCCGCGGAAGTGGCTGAAGCGCTCGTCCTTCTCCATCGACTGGTAGTGGCCGAGTGAGCCCCCGCGCTTGCGGATCGAGAGACGCGTTGAGAGCAGATCGTCCTCGAGGTAGATGTGGCCTGCGGCCGCGTGGCCGGCCTCGTGGATGGCGACCGCGCGTGTCTCCTCCTCGACGTACTCGATGTTCTGCGCGGTGCCGGACTCGACGGTCGTCATCGCTTCGACGATGTCCCGCCAGGCAAAGACCTGGCGTCCTTCGGAGTGGGCGATCGTCAGCGCCATGGAGCAGCATTGCTCGATCATCGACGGTGAGTAGCCGGCGGTGATACGCGCCAGCTCGTCGCGGCGGTGATCGGTGTCCAGGTCCGGCTC
>CAJCHX010000587.1 GCA_903970215.1 Acidobacteriaceae bacterium | reverse complement strand
GCCGTCGGCACTCGGGACATGGGTGACCACTCCGATCGTGACCACGGTGATGGTGCTCGCGACCGTGGCCTACTTGGTCGGCGCAGTGCGCGCGCGGCGGACGGGCGGCTGGCCTGTCGGGCGCGTCCTCGCCTGGCTGGTCGCGATGGTGGGCCTGGTGGTGGCCCTCAACAGCTCGCTGACGGTGTTCGCCGAGCACCTCTTCTGGGCGCATATGGTGGTGCACCTGACGCTGATCACCGCGGTTCCGTTGTTCCTGGTGTTGGCTCAGCCGATCCGGCTGCTGGCCACCGCGGGCGGGACGCGCATCGACCGGACGTTGCGGGCGGCGCTCGGCAACCGGGTCGTCCGCCTCTGCACGAGCCCGGTGCTGGGTCTGCCGCTGTACGCCGCGGTGCTGATCGGCACCCACCTGACCGGCTTCCAGGGTTACGCGCTCGCCCACCCGTGGGCGCAGCACCTCGAATACCTGTTGTATCTGGTCGCGGGTTGGCTGTTCATGCTGCCGCTGGTCGGTGACGAGCTGTCGGGTGTCCGGCTCAGCTCGCCCCTGCGGTTCGTGTCGTTCCTCATCGCGATGGGCCCGGACACTCTGGTGGGCGTGACACTCATGATGACCAGTTACGAGCTGGCGCCCGCATACGCGCGGTCCCGCCCGGGTTGGGGACCGTCCGGCCTGTCCGACCAGGCCTCTGCCGGCGCGGTGATGTGGTTCGGCGGCGACGGGCTGATGATGCTGCTGCTGCTCGTGGTCGCGTGGCAGTGGATCCGTGCCGAGGGCATCGGCGAACGCACCGCCGGCTCGGGCACGATGGGCACCTGGCTCGACTCGGCCCGCCGCGGGGCCCTGATCGGCGACGGCGCGGAGCCGGCGAACGCCACCGACTCCGACATCGACGACGACGACGCGGCACTGGCTGCGTACAACGCGCGGTTGCGCGAACTGCACCGCCGGGACGGCAGGTGACCCGGTTGGGATCCGGCGGTCGGCCTCACGCCGCGGAGTAGATCACCGCGTCGTGAAGATCCCCGAAGCGGGCCGCGACGGCCACCACAGCGATCGCAGCGACCACCCCGAGGGCGACCCAGCCCACCGACTCCACCCGGGCCCGCGTCCGCGCCGCCCGCGGCAACACCTGCGGCCCGTACACGATCCCGGCGGTGGCCAGCGCGCCTGCGACCAGACCGCCCAGATGCCCGACCAGTGAGATCCCCGGCACCGAGAACGATATGACGATGTTCACGCCGATCACCACGAGGATGTTCGCGGGGTTCACCCGCATCCGTAGCGCGAGCACGAGGTCGGCACCCATCAGTCCGAAGATCGCCCCGGATGCGCCCGCGGTCAGTCCACCGCCGATCGCGAACCACAGCACGGTCGCACTCCCACCGAGCAGGGACACCGCGTACAACGCCGAGAACCGAGCACGTCCCAGCACGGCCTCGACCACCCGGCCCAACACGAACAGCGAGTACATGTTCACCAGCAGATGCACCGGCCCGAAGTGGAGAAACCCGGATGTCACCGCGGTCCACCACCAGCCGCTCGCAGTGGCCGGCAGCGACAGGCACAGTTTGGCGAAAGTCAGGCTGGCCTGGTTGTCGACCAGGCTGTGTGACACCGACGCGGTCCACGCATACGCAATGAGGTTGGCCGCGATCAAGCCGTAGGTGACGACCGGGCGCCACGTGCGGGTGGACTGGGTCGTGTCGATCATGGGCCTTAGTTCACCATGCCCGGCAACAGCATGCCGAGAGTGGTTCCCGCGGCCAACAAGGCTACCGCCGCGAGACCGACCACGAGGTCGCGCCGGCCGGGACCGGGCGTGGCCCGAGCCACCGCTCCGAGGCCACCGCGGGACGCGATGGCATCTGCCAGCTCACCTGCCCGGCGGCACGACTGCACCGTGGTCAAGGTCAACATCTCGAACAGGTCCTCGAGACCCACACGGCGTCGGCGTCCGTGCACGTTCCGCCGACGCTGCTGGGCCAGCCGCCACATGGTCTGCACCTCGGCCAGCACCATCGGCCCCAATCGCACGGCCAGCGCGATGGCGGTCGCGACCGCGACCGCCGGCTGAGCCGAGCGACGGGAAATGCCGCCAGACGCGCGGCCGAACCGGCCCAGCCGCCCCAATCGGTCGAGGCAGTGTTGCAGGAATCCCGGCAGCTGGCCGAGCGGAGTGGTCCAACAGAACAGGAGGGCGGCGGCCAGCGACAGCAGCGTCGCCGCCATGCCCCGCGCGAACACATCGACCCCGGACAGGCTGATGGTGATGCCCAGCAGGTGGGCGGTTGTACGCCCCGACCCCAGTCCGGTGAGCACCAGGCTGACCAGCGCGAACGTCCCGAACAGACGAGGCATCCGAGGGATCGCCCGCACCGGCGCACCAGCCAGCGCGAACCAGCCGGCGAGCAGCAGGGCACACGCGCCGATCACCCACCAGTCGGTGCGCACACCGAGGGCCACCCCCATCGCGGCGAGCACTGCGAGCTTCGTCCCCACCCACACCCGGTGTGCGCGCGTCGGCGCAGGGAGTGGCCTGCCGAGCACCACCGAGAGGTCGGGGCGGTGCGCGCGCACGCGGTGCGGGTCCGGCGCTGCCGCGGTGCGCCGCACCTCGACGGCGGCATCGACGATGCCGTCGAGCGCGGGCAGGTCGTGCGTCACGATCACCAGCGTCGTGCCTGACGCTTTCACGGTGCACAGAGCACCCAGCATGGCCGCCGCGGCGGCGGCATCGAGACCGGCCAGGGGTTCGTCGAGGATCAGGACACGCGGCTTCGCAGCCAGGAGACCGGCCAACGCCACCCGGCGCTGCTCACCGCCCGAGAGCTCGTCGGCGCGCCGGTCGTAGAACTCCCCCGGATCGAGTCCGACGGTGCGCAGCGCGCGCCGCGCCGCGGCCGCATCGGTGCCGGACGCATCGACCACGTCCCGCCCGACGGTCGCGCAGAGCACCTGCAGCCGAGCATGCTGCACGGCGATCCGCACGTCGTCACGCCCGGCCACCGGTTCCCCGTCGACGGTGACGGTGCCCGCAGTGGGCGCGAGCAGACCCGCGATCAGCCAGGCCAGCGTCGACTTGCCGGCGCCGTTCTCGCCGGTCAGAGCCAGCGCCGTGCCGCCCGGCACGGTCAGGTCGACTCCGTCGAGGACGGGCTGGTCCCAGGGCGTACCCGCGTCGCGGACATACCGCAATCCCGCGACGACGACGGTGCCCCGCCCCCGCCGGCTGCGGTGCGCGTGCCGCCCGGACGTGCCGGGCCGACGGAGTAGGTGCGCGGCCCGTCGCCCACCCCCGTAACTCCCGTCGCGGTGTCCATCGTCGGCCGGCCCGACCGTGACCACCCGGTCGCCTGCGCGAGCCTCCGCGTCGTGGTGCGTGATGTGCAGGACCGCGGTGCCGTCGTCGGCGACCCGCTGATACAGCGCCATCACCTCCGCACGGCCCCGAGTGTCGAGCATCGCGGTCGATTCGTCGCTGATCAGCAACGCAGGGTCGCGCGCGAGGGCCGACGCGATCGCGAGTCGTTGTAGCTGGCCGCCGGAGAGCGCCGCGGTCTCCCGGTCCCCGAGCCCGGCCAGGCCGACCCGGGCCAGCACGGCCTCGACGTCGAGCCCCGGGTCCAGATCGCGACCGAACAGCACGTCGTCGGCCACCCGGACGCCGAGCACCTGCGACTCGGGCCGCTGGAACACGATGGCAGTGCCGCCCACCTCCCCCAGGCCCGCTGGACCGGGCCGGACGACAGTGCCTGCGGTCGGCGGCACACCGGCGACCACTCGCGCCAGGGTGGACTTGCCCGCGCCGTTGGGCCCGGTGACGGATACCAACTCGCCTGGCGCGAGATCGAACCGATCGATGCTGAGGGCCGTATGGTCGCCGAACCTGACTCGAACGTCCCGCACAGCGACGGGGACCGGTCCGGGAGCGGCCCCGCCGACGGCGATCCGGTCCAGCGAGGAGGCGGACCGCGGCAGGATGCGCAATGCGTGCACCAGTGCGTGGCCCATCGCCGCCCGGACCAGCCACACACCGGTGAGCGTCGCGGCAACCACCACCCCCGGGACCGCGATCACCCAGTTGCGGATCGACCAGTCGAGAACGGTGGTGGCTGCATCCGCGGGAGCCCCGAGGTACAGGCCGTGCGCAAGCCGCGCGACGCCGGTCCAGGTGGCCCGGGTGGCCTTGAATGCGAGCTGTCGCAATCCCGGCAGCAATGCCAGGCCGGCGAGTGCGAACATCGCGGCGGGCAGGGCGAGCACGGGGATCGCGACCACGAAGAGGACCGGCTGGGACCAGCGGCGGCGGATGGACACGCCCACGATCCCGCCGACCACTGCGGCGGCGACGGCGAACGTCACCGTCGATGTCCCACCGAGCACGAACGCCATCACCGCCCCCGCGACC
Organism: Acidobacteriaceae bacterium; assembly: GCA_903970215.1. GTDB lineage: Bacteria > Actinomycetota > Actinomycetes > Mycobacteriales > Mycobacteriaceae > Tsukamurella. The sequence continues at coordinate 37 of CAJCHX010000587.1, read as the reverse complement.
AGGCCGACGCCGATGGTGCGCAGGGTGTGCCGCATCG
>CAJCHX010000586.1 GCA_903970215.1 Acidobacteriaceae bacterium | reverse complement strand
GCTGGCCGGGGGCTGACGACGCCAGACCCCGGGTCGTGGTCAAATGAGCCATGGCGCAGAACGTCCTCGGCGAAACCCTCGAACCCTGCAACTTCGACCCGGTCACCGGCTTCTACCGGGACGGCTGCTGCAACACCGGCGCCGACGACCTCGGCCTCCACACCATCTGCGCCGTGGTGACCGCCGAGTTCCTGGCCCACCAGCGCAGCATCGGCAACGACCTGTCCACCCCGGCCCCGATCTACGGCTTCCCGGGCCTGGTCCCCGGTGACCGGTGGTGTGTCACCGCCGGCAACTGGCTGCGCGCCCACCAGGCCGGCGCCGCCGCCTACGTCGTGCTCGCCTCCACCCACGAGCGCACCCTCGACGTCGTGTCCCTCGAGGTGCTCCGCGAGCACGCAGTCGACGTGCCGGCAGGGCCCGGCTCGCTCGAGGCCTGACCCGTCCTGGGGCCGGACCGCTCGCACTTCACCGCGCGCCCGCTGGCGCTTCCGCGGAAGCGGGCGGAACTGATCCACGGGGCGCTTCCGCGGAAGCGCCAGAACGACGATAGATCGCTTCCGCGGAAGCGACCGGCGCGCGCTCGGCCTGCAGGTGGGCCCGGGTCCGGTGGCGGGGCCGTGTTTCGGGTGCCTCGCCCTCGAAAACCGAGGGTGACATACCCGAGAGCGCCGCCAGGGCCGCCTCCGAGGACGCCGAGAGGGACCTCCAGCCCGCCAGGCCGGACCTGTGCGCTTCCGCGGAAGCGAGCGGGGACCCACGCGCCGGGGCGCTTGCGCGGAAGCGCCAGAACGACGACGGAGCGCTTCCGCGGAAGCGGCCGGCGCCCGAAGGTCGGCGCCGCGTTGCAGGTGACCGACGGAGGCGCTGCGGCCTGCGCGACGACTGGTCGTCGCTTGGGTACGCTGCTCGTCCCGGGAGGGATGGCAGAGCGGCCGAATGCGAGGCTCTTGAAAAGCCTTGGGGTGCAAGCCCCCGGGGGTTCGAATCCCTCTCCCTCCGCAGCTCAGAGGCGGTGTGGCTCCTCCGGCCGGTCGCCCGGATCAGGCCGTGGCCATAATATTGGCCATAATTCTTGTTGGATCCCGTAGCCTGAATATGTGCGAGGCAGCCTTCGCGAGCGGACTCCGGGCGGATGGCGGCCAACTGCTCGAGGCGCCTCACCGGGCACGACCGTCCGCCATCGGCTCAACCGGGCGGGAACCGCACGGCCAACCGCGCGCTGCACTTCGTGGCCGTCGTGCGCGTGCGCCGCCACCAGCAGAACCCGGGACTATCTCGCCCACCGTCTCACCGAAGGGCCAGAAAGAGGTCATGGCTGCTTGAAGCGCTATATCGTCTGCGAACACTACTTCCTCGTGCAGCCCGACAGCGACACCACACCAGCCGCCCTCCCTGCTTGACAGAACATAGGAGCGTCAAGAACAAGTGAGCAGGAAGCGATCGATCGTGTTACGAAACAACTGTATGGTACCGCCATGCCAGATGCCCGAGAAGTCTGGCATCGCCTCAGTGTTCTCTTAGCTAAAAGAGTTAGGGTGATTGGCGTAGATGCCGTTGTCACCCCAACATCGTGATGTTGTCAATGCAGGACGCTACTGGTGCTGCGTTTTGGATATGGTAAGGTCGCGTTTGGACATGGTAAAATTTACCGCAGCTCAAGGCCTAAGGTGTGTCTCTGCGATGCGGTTCGGTTACTGACGCCCTGTGACCAGCTTCGAACACCGCCTCATGTCTCTGTAAGTCCACTTCCAACCGAAATAAAAGAAAGCGGCGAAGAACAGCGGTACTCCGTAGTCGGTCACAAGACCTTCCCAGAATTCGGAAACAGGATCCCCGATTGAAGCAATTTCTGGATTGCTTGTCACGTAGCGCACCCTGAGTGTTGACCCCACGCGCCGACCCCCGCATCCAGACTCGGCACCCGAGAAGGTTCTGCCCTCCACACGATATGTGTAGCTACACCCATAGTGGGTGAGTCCGACTCCGGACACCCTTGCTGAGGTCTCGTGACCCTGGGTAACGAGTCGATAGTTCGCTTGGACCGCTCGGCCTAAGAGATTTCCGCTGGTTCCATTTATTATCATGAAGGTCACTATTCCGATCACAATCGCGACGAGCCAGGCCCCCCGCAGACACAACCACCTAATCGGCCGAGTGGCACGGAGCCAAGCGTACACATTATCCGACTCCTTCCCAGAGGAACTTGAACTGTGAATCACTTCATTCACACTCGACTTAGATAATACCGAGCGGTAGCCACACCACCGAGGGAAGCAATAGCGGCATCCCAGGCCAACCGGAGAGGGTCGGCAATCCACCAGCTCCGTTGAATATTGTAACTCGTATATGTCCATTCGAATGCCCGGGCATCAACCGAATGCCGGGCATCAATGGAGCGGACCTGAAGCGGGACTGTGGCCAACCCCGCGATCACCGCCACACACGCAGCCGCCGCCAACAGCCCCCGACCGTCCCGACCGGCCTGCACAAGACCACGCCGCCACCCTACATGACCCGAACGAGCCCCAGAAGCCATCCGCGACATGACGTGCCCATGTAAACGCCCTCCAAAGAAGAACCGCTCGAACCAGACAATTGACCTGACCGACACGAACCCGAAACGACAGAGGGCTCGGCAGCAGCGCCCAAACTTAAGCAGCACAGACCCGACCTGTAAACAGAACTAGTCACCCTTACCAGAAGGTTTCCGATTCCCACTTATTCTGCAGCGAAAACTGGCTTGTATCACTTGGAGGGTCCGCTCACGTTGGGCGGTTGCCACGTAGGGTGGCGTCGGGTCGGCCACCCTGAGGCCGCAGCTCGTGAAGGTGTGGACGATCGTGAGCGATCTGCCGACCTGAGCCCCGGTGTATGGAGTCCTCGGTCAGATGGCCAGGGCAGGCCGCAACTTTGAGAGCCTGCAACGGCCTGGTCCTCTTTCACACCACGATCAAACGGCGACACGAGCGAGGGTGGAGCCGGCACCATCGCCCGCACGAACCCGGAAGCCGCCGGTTCCGGCGCCCTCCTCGACGCCTGCGTGCAGTCCTCGACGTCCACGCCGACACGTTTGCTGCGTCCGCCGAGGCGGGCTTCTATCGACTTGTCGGGTCGATCCAGTCCTCGACGAGGTGGAAAGCCGCCAAGAGGGCTGCCCCACGGCGCCATCGAATCATCGCGGCCGGTGGCGTACCGTGTCGGCGTGACGGACGAGCCGAGCCGGGCGGTCTCCGCTGACCCCTGGGCCCACGACGCCCAGGACCGTTGGGCCGCCACCCGAGCGTTGGCGCTGTGGGCCGACTTCCCGGTCGCCAATGAACGGCGCCCCATCGTGCTCCTCCATGGCGATGTGCACACCGAGAGCGGCTTTGCGACCGGAGACGCAAAGATGGCCTTCCGGCTCGGCATGGTCGAATCCGCCAACGCGGTGGACGACGAACCGGTCCGCAGGCTGCGCACACCCCAGGCTTCCGGACCGGCCCCGAAGTCGCCGCTGCTGGTCACCAGCACGACGCCCGGGATGCGCCCCTTCCGCACCGATCGCGGCTCGCAGACCCTCCCCGCCTGGCGAGTCACGGCCCAGGATGCCATCGGACCGATCTGGGTGCTCACCGACGACGCCGCCGCCCGCTGCTGGTCTCCGCCGCCGGGACCGCACGGTGAGCGACTCGGCTCCCACATCCTCTCGTCCGCACTACTCGACCCTGATGGCGTCGGGCTGACCGTCCTGTTCGTCGGTGACAGCGAGCGGTTCTTCCGCTACGACAGCGAGCTCATCGAGACCGACACCGCCGTCACCGTCGTCCCGCTCCGAAGATCGACCGGCGCTCTACCGCCCGGCACTGCCATCACGCTCGAAGGGCACCGGCGCAGCGTCCACGTCCGACTCGACCAGCCGCTCGGAAGCCGGGTCCTCGTCAACCACGACGGCGGCCCCGTCGAAGTCAACCTGGCAGCTGCGTGAGGACCTTGAGGAGCGCGCGCATCCCACGACCCGCCGCCCGTTTGATGCCGTTCCCAATGGGCCGCAGGTCGCCTGGATCGGCCTAGGCCTCTATCCCTGCGGGCGCCGGCCGGACACGGGCACGCCACGCGCGTCCCGCTGGAACGGCGCGAGGCACACGACCTTGCCGTGCGGGGGGAGCCCGCACCACTCGCCGCAGCCCTCGCGGTCCTCCCGGGCAGCGAAGGCCACACACCGTCCGGGCGGGTCGTCGCTGAAGGCCAGGATCTTCTGCCACACCGTCCAGGCGACCTCCCCGCCCTCGTCGCGGAACTCCTCCCGCCGAAGCGCGAGCAGCGCCCACGGCCGAGCGACGATGGCCGTGAAGGCGACCCACACCTCCTTCGGCACCCAGCGTCGCGGGATGCGGGCGAAATCCCGGCGGCGGTCAGCTCGCGCCTCGCACAGCCCGAGCAGGATGCGATAGCGGAGGTCGTAGACCTTCCAGGCCCGCTCCAGGGGAGGCAAGGGCAACGCATTCTCGATCTCCGACAGCCGGATGATGCGGGCCATGGTGGCCTCGAGGGAGTCCACGTCCGAGGTGGGATCGATCGTCGGCCCGCCGTCTCCCATCGCCTTGTAGGACCGAATGGCAGCAGGCGACATCCGCACGACGTTCGTCGGCGCCGGCTGTCCTTCGCTGCTCCCACCGGGTGACACCGAGGCGGCGTCTGCCCGCTTCCCGGCGGCGCTGATCGCCACCCACTCCCGGTCGGCCTCCAGCATCGCCGTCCGCTTCGGGCCCCCGATGCGCCGGACGTACCAGCGGTGCAGGGTTGTGGCGAGGGGGTCGTGCATGATCGGGAAGACGCTCCTTGCCCGACCCGGCATCGAGCCGGTCAGCCTGGCTTCCCAACCCGGCCCGTGCAACGGATTTTGTCCAGCGCCGGCTGGCCACGCTGGTCGGGTCCTGCGCACGAGCGGGCGGCTGCCAGCGCGATCCTGGTCACCATGTTCGAGCGGCTCACCGACCGGGCCCGACGAGTGCTCGTGTTGGCGCAGGACGAGGCGCGCCTGCTCGACCAGCACTTCAGGATGCCGAGCACATCCTGCTCGGCATCCTGCGCGAGGGGAATGGTCCGGCCGCCGAGGCGCTGGCGTCGCTCGGCTTCGGCCTGGAAGCCGTCCGCGACACGGTCCGGCAGATCAGCGCTCCGACCGAGCCGCCGATCAACAAGTCACCGCCGTTCACGCCGCGGGCGAAGAAGGTGCTGGACCTGTCGCTGCGCGAAGCGTTCCAGTTCGGCCACACCTACGTCGGCGCCGAGCACCTGCTGCTTGGGTTGGTGCGGGAGGGCGAAGGCCAGGCTGCTCGGGTGCTGACCATGCTGGGGGCTGACGGCGCTGATCCCCGACCCGGCGACACGCCCCTCACCCGCGTCCGCAAGCAGGTCCTGCAGGCACTCGCTGCCGGTCCGTCCGCCGGCCCGGAGCGCGCCGGCGCCGCCGGGCCGGAGGACGGTCCGCGTTGCCCGGCATGCCGGTCACTGCTCGAAGGTCACGCCGGGTACCGGGTCCTCCCCGTGCGTCCTGCGCCGCCAGCGGAGGCCTCCGAGGTCATGCAGGTCGTGTTCGTCTACTGCCTGCGCTGCGGCGTGCTGCTCGCTCACACCCCGGCCGTCGACGTCGGGGTCGCCTCGGAGGCCCGGGGCCAGGTGGGACCCGAGGACGGGTGATCGTCGAGGGTGTCGGTGACCACGGCGTGCTGTGGACGCTCACCGTCCACCGCAACCGGAAAGCCGCCGGCCCGGGAAGGTACATTCGCACCGTGGCCAGGTTCGATCCGAACAAGTTGTCGAAGCTCGACTGGGTGATCGTCGGGGGCGGCGGGGTGGCGCTCATCTCCCTCTTCCTGCCCTGGTACGGCGCGTCGGCGGGGGCATTCTCCTCGTCGGTCAGCGGGTGGGGCACGAGCTACGGCTGGCTGGGGGCGCTGCTTATCGTCGCCGCCGGGATCTACGTCGCCCTGAACCGCTCGGGGACCAACCTGTCGTCGGTCCCGGTGACGCCGGCGGTCACCGTGCTCGGCGCTTCGGCCCTCGGCACGCTGATCGTCCTGATCCGGTCCCTGACGCTGCCGAGCGGCCACCTCGGCATCTTCGGGGTCAGCGTGGTCAGCTACGGCCCGCGTGTCGGCATCTTCCTCACGATCATCGCCGGCGTGGCCCAGGCCGTCGCAGCGTTCAGCCTGTTCCGCTCGTCGGGCGAGAAGTTCCCCAAGCTGGGCGGCAGCGCCCGCCCCTGATCGGCGTCACGTCCCCGCCGGCGACGGCCCGGTCAGGGCGCCCGGGGCGCGAGGTCGGTCTCGGGTGACCGGAGCGTGTCGCGCAGGTCGATGCCCTCGCGGCGGCGCTGGCGCCCGTAGCTGACGGCGCCGACCACGCCGCAGGCGGCCACGAACAGCAGCGGGAAGTAGTGCAGGTACCAGGTCGAGCCGTAGACGATCTGGCGGGGCCAGCCGATGTCCACGAGGAAGAACGCCCCGAACACGACGGCCACGATGTTCACGGGCAGGCCGAGGCGGCCGAGCGAGAACCGGACCCCGGCCTGCTCCTCCCGCTCGGCGAAGCCCGGCCGCAGCCGCGACGCGAGACGCGGCACGGTGACGCCGAGGTAGGCGAGGTAGACGATCACGACGGCCACCCCGGTGATGTCGGTGAACAGCGCCGCCTGGCCGTAGTTGACCACGAGGAGGGCGATTGCCAGGATCCCCACCACGATGTTCGGGGCGGCGGGCGTCCGCCGCTTGGGTGAGACCCGGGCCAGCCGGGCCGAGAACGGCAGCCGCCCGTCGCGCGCCATCGAGAACAGCACCCGGGACGCCGAGGCCTGGATGGCCAGGGCGGCGGAGAGGATGGCGACGGCCACGTCGATGAGCAGGGCCTTGCCGAGGCCCGAGCCGAGCCGGCTCTGGATCACGTAGGCCAGGCCCTCGCTGCTCAGCTGGGGGGCGAGGAGCGACGGGGCGGCGAGGAGGGCGCCGACCAGGATCAGGGCGCCCCCGACGCCGGAGGCGAGCATGGCCCGCACGATTCCCCGGGGGGCGGAGCGGCGCGGGTCGCGGGTCTCCTCCGACAGCTCCCCGGCGCTGTCGAAGCCGTACATGACGTAGCACGCCATGAGGGCCGAGATCATGAACGGCCACAGGTAGCTGTGGTGACCGGCCACGCCGTTGGTGTGGAACACCGCGCCGGCGCCGCGCTTGGCGTGGGCGAAGAACGCCACGATGAGCAGCACCACGCCGACCAGCTCGCAGGTCACGCCGACCCGGGTGATGCGGCTCATGATCCCGACGCCGATGTTGCCGATCACCGTCGAGAGGACGATGACCACGCTGCCGATGATGATGGCGTTGGTCGCCCCGGAGGTGGTGGTGAGCACCGGGCTGCCCGACACCAGCTGGAAGCCGCTCCACACCGACGGCAGCACCGTCTGCAGGGCGATGGCGATGGCCGACACCGACACGATGTAGCCGATCAGCATGTACCAGCCGGCGAACCACCCGACGAGGTCGCTCGAGATCCGTCGCGACCACTGGTAGATGGAGCCGGAGATCGGATAGCAGCTCGACAGCTCGGCGAAGACCAGGGCGACGCTGAACTGGCCGACGAACACGATGGGCCAGGTCCACACGAACGCCGGGCCGCCGAAGCCGAACCCGAAGCCGAACAGCTGGAACACCGTCGTCAGGATCGAGACGAACGAGAACCCGGCTGCGAAGGAGGCGAAGGGGCCGAGGCTGCGGTGCAGTTCCTGGTCGTAGCCGAAGGTGGAGAGGTGGTCGGCGTCGTCCTCCCGGGGTGTCGTCGACGGGGCGATGTCCATCGGATCGTCCTTTCGCAGCGGGCTTCAGGGGGTCGGATGCGATGAGCGGGCGGGGTGCGCTCGCTCACGGTTCACCTGTCTCCCGGGCTTTTGTCCCGCCGTGGAACAGCGCGAGTTGCGCCGCTCGGACGCCCCCGTGCTGCTTCGCCTCTCGGTCCAGACCCGTTGCCGGCGGAACCCTAGGCGCGCCTCGAAGTCGAGTCGGAGTGGAACCTACGAACGGTTGATGTCGCGGCCGTGACCACCGCGTGGCCGTTCGGCTTCGGGCGTCTTTCCCGACTCTGTTGCACGCGCCCCGGGGGCTCAGCGCCAGGCGTCGAGGCGGCGGTCCGGGACGAACCACAGCAGGGCCACCGCCACGAAGGCCACGTCGCTGATCACCGGGTTCACGAGGGCCAGCCCGATGGCCGCGACGTAGACCACCAGCGACACCTGGCCCTTGCGGTTGGAGCCGAGGGCCTCGGCGATCCTCGACGCCGGCCCGTCCGCCCGGATGATGGCCTTCTGCAGGAGGGTGAAGGCCACGGCCGAGCCGAGCGCCACGACCGCGTAGCTGGCCGTCGGGGCGTGGTCACGCCAGTGGGCGGCCATCCACGCCGTCACGAGGGGGATCAGCGACAGCCACAGCAGCAGGTGCAGGTTGAACCACATGACGGCGCCGCTGATGTGGACGGTGGCCCGCAGCAGATGGTGGTGGTTGTTCCAGTAGATCCCGACGAAACCGAACGACAGGACGTAGACCAGCAGGCCCGGCACGGTCCGGCCCAGATCGCTGAACCCTCCCCCGGTCGGCGCCTTCAGGTCGATGGCCATGAGCGTGATGATCACCGCCATGACGCCGTCACTGAAGGCCTCCAGGCGACCGGTCTCCTTCTCCGGCGCCCGCTCCTGCTCGTCGGCTTCGCTCACCCCACCATCATGCTCACCACGCACGGCGGGAGGTGGGGGGCGGGCTCGATCGGTCGGGTGATCGTGGGGGCGGACGTGGGTCAGACGCTGGAGAAGCCGCCATCGACGAAGAGCTCGACCCCGGTGATGAAGGAGCTCTCGTCCGAAGCCAGGAAGAGCGCGCAGTCGGCGATGTCTCGCCCGGTTGCGACGCGGCCCAACGGATGCATCTCGGTGATCACCCGCTTCGCTTCAGGGGGCACGTTCGACGTGACCGGGGTGTCGACGAACCCCGGCGAGATCGCGTTGACGCGCACGTTGTGCTTCGCTCCCTCGACCGCCAACTGCTTGGTCAGGCCGAGCACCCCGGCCTTGGCCGCAGAGTGTGCGGCCGCACCGTTCATCTTCGAGCCGAGCAGCGCGGCCACCGATGCCGTGTTGATGATGCTGCCACCGCCGTCGGTGAGGTGCGCCCAGGCCGGCGACGTGACGTAGAAGAGGATGTCGAGCTCGTGGACGATGCTGAAGTGCCACTGCTCCGCGGTCATGTCCGCGAACGGGGCGAACTGCGAGGTGCCGGCATTGTTGTAGAGGACGTCGAGGCCTCCCATCGTCTCCACCCCCTGCGCGACCCAGCCCCGCGCCGCGTCCATGTCGGCCAGATCGACCGTGACGCCCGAGGCCGCAAGACCGGCCTCCTGCAGCCGGGCCGCGCCCTCCTCGGCCGCGCCCTCGACGACATCACACCCGACGACGGTTGCGCCGTGGCGACAGAACAGCTCCTGTGCGGCGGCGCCCTGGCCGCGCCCGGTGCCCGTGATGAGCACTCGCTTGCCGGCCAGACGGGGGGACTCAACAGCCATGTGGTGGGGCTCCGTGTCGTTGGTTGTGCCGCTGGACTCGACCCGCGGCCTGGGCGATCGACCGTTCCGGCAGACCGCTGCGGGCACGCACCGCCGGTGACCCCGGTCGGGTGGCGGAGGTGGCTGCTCGTGCCGCACCGGTCTTCGCGCCCGGATCGTCGACGCAGCGTGCTCCGATGGCCCAGCATGGCACGTCCGCCGGCCCGGCGCCGGCCGATCCCCGACCGGACTCCGACGCCGAGACCGACGAGGACGCCCGGGTGGACGAGGAGTCGTTCCCCGCAGGCGATCCGCCGGTCAGCTCCTGACAGCACGACGTCTGCCGGGCCAGTTCCCGCAGCCGGGGTCTGGCGCGCGGCGGCCCCTACTGCCGGTAGAGCCGGGTGACCGCGGTGATGTCGTCGTCGTGCGCAGCGGACAGGGCGGTGCGCTCGAAGACGTCGCGCACGGCGGCGGTGGCGGGGAGCGCGCCGCCGGCGGCCTCCACCACCTCGAGCGCCAGGCGGGCGTCCTTGGCCCCGAGACCCGGCGTCCACCAGGCGTCCTGGTCGCCGGTGAGCACGCCCTCGAACCGGTTCTTCAGGCCGGCCGCGACCATGGGGCTCTCGCCGAGCAGCTCGCGCAGCTGGTCGTCGGACAGCCCGCCGGCGCGCCCGACGGCGAAGGACTCGGCCAGGGCAACGACGCCGTCGAGCAGCAGCAGGTTCGACGCCAGCTTGGCGGTCGCGGCCAGCGCCGGCTGCGGGTAGCGGCGGACGGTCCGGGTCAGCGAGGCGAGCAGCGGTTCGAGAGAGCCGGTCACGTCGGTGCCGGCGCCGAGGAGGAAAATGGCGTCGCCGGATGCGACCTGGGCGGGACTGCCGAGGACGGGCATCGACGCGAAGCGAGGGACCCGCTCGCCGAGCTCGCGGCTCAACTGGGGCGAGATCGTCGAGGCGTCGACGTACACCAGGTCGGGTCCGGCGGCGGCCACGATGCCGTCGTCGCCGAGGGCGACGGTGCGCACGGCGTCGTCCTCGGCCAGGCAGGTGACCACCACCGCTGCGGCCGACACGGCGGCCGCCAGACTCGCCGCCTCGGTGGCGCCGCGAGCCACCAGGTCGGGGGCCCGCCCGGCGGTGCGGTTCCAGATGGTCAGGTCGTGACCGCCCTCGAGCAGGCGGCCGGCCAGCGCCTGCCCCATGCGACCCATCCCGATGACCGTGACGTCCATGCCTCCCTCATTCCCCGCCGGGGCGCCCGTGACCCGCAGCGGTGGCGCGGACGGGGATACTGGGGCGTGCCCAGGCGGACCGGCGGACCCGCGACCCGCCGCCGGCGCGCCCTGGCGGCCGTGGCCGGCGCGGCGATGATCGGGTCGGCGTGCAGCTCCGGCGCGGCCGGCACCGTGTCGCCGGCAGCGCCGAAGAGCGTGTACCTCGCCCTCGGCGACTCGGTGGCCTTCGGGTACCGACCGGCGGGGATGGTGCCCAAGCCGAACTACCACGACCCCGGCTCCTTCGTCGGCTACCCGGAGCTGGCGGCCGCGACCCTCGGCCTGCGCAGCGTGAACGCGGCCTGCCCGGGCGAGACGGTCACGAGCATGATCACGCCGAGCGCGGCGAACAACGGCTGCGAGAACACCGACGGGCGCAGCGGCGGCTACCGCGAGGCGTACCCGCTGCACGTGGCCTACACGGGATCGCAGCTCGCCTACGCCGTCGGCTACCTGCGGACCCACCGGACGGTGCGCCTGGTCAGCGTCGGGATCGGGCTCAACGATCTGGTGGTCTGCGTGCAGCGCAGCTCGGACGGCTGCGCCGGCGCAGCGGAGCAGACGGCCCTCGCCGCGTCCATCCGCGCCGGCCTGCGGGTCGTGCTCGACCGGATCCGGGGCGCCGGGTACCGGGGGCGCCTCGTCGTGGTGACCTACTACAGCCCGACGCGCGCCGAGCAGGCCGCGGTCGCCGACCTCGACACCCTCCTGCGCGCCGCCGCCGCCTCCCACGGCGCGGTGGTGGCCGACGGGGCCGGCGCGTTCGACCGGGCCAGCTCGGCCGAGGGCGGGGACCTCTGCGCCGCCGGGCTGCTCGTGCGCCTGCCCGGCGGCAGCTGCGACGAGCACCCGTCTGCGAAGGGCCAGGCCGATCTGGCGGCGGCCGTCGTGGCCGCAGCGCGGTCATGAGCCACCGCGCGCCGCGCCATGCGGCCGGACACCGGTCCCGGACCCGGCCGGGGCGGCGGGTGCTGCTCGTCGCCGTGGCCGCCGTGGGCGCGGCCGGGCTCGTCGGTGCCGGCGTCGCCGTCACCGACCGGGGCGGGTCCTCCCCCGCCACGGCCACCCGGGCGAGCTTCGCCCGCTCGCTGCTGCACCCCCGCACCCGCCCGCTGCTCGGCATCGTCGGCTTCACCGGCCGCCTCCTCGGCCCGGAGCGCGCCGCCGGCGTCGAGGTGGTCACCATCTCGGTCGGGTGGAACCGCGCGGAGCCGCACCGGGGTTCGTTCGACCTGGCCTACCTCCGGTCGGTGAACCGCCGGATCGCCGACGCGGCCGCCGACGGCCTCGGCGTCGTGGTCGACCCCGGCATCCAGTACCCCGCCGACTGGGTGTTCGCCCTCGGCGGGGGGACCCGGTTCGTGGACCAGTACGGCGACACCTTCACCGGTCCGGCCGACTCGGGCGACCGGGTGGCCAATGCCGTCACCGACCTGTCCGTGCGGGCCGCGGTCGGACGGTACCTGCGCGTCCTCGGCCAGCACCTCGACCTGGCCGACGTGACCGCAGTCCGCCAGGGCGGCGGCCCGCTCGGCGAGCTGCGCTACCCCGGCAGCACCTACGCCGGGCACAGCGACGCGTTCTGGGCCTACGACTCGTCCAGCCAGCGCGACCCGGCGCTGCGGACCCGCCCCGGCTCCGGCACCGAGGCGGCGGCGGCCCGCTTCCTCCGGGTCTACGACCGCAACCTCCGGTCCTACGCCGACTGGATGAACGCCCGCTACCGGGCCGACTTCCACCGCGTGACCCTGCTGCTGCTCCCCGGGTGGGGGCAGCGGCCCGGTGTCGCCGCCACCGAGGCGGCCAGCCGCCTGACCCTCACCAAGCCCGAGTTCGGGCAGGGTCTCGACTGGGCCGACCTGCTGCCCTCGCTGCCCGACCGGGCCGACACCGTCGCCTACACCACCTACCTCGACGCGCCGTCGCTCGGGTCGTCGCGACAGAACGAGGACCCGGCGGACTACCTGGCCTCCCTCGTCGGTCCCCTCGGGATGGGCCTGGCCGGGGAGAACACCGGCCGCGCGACGGTGTCGGCCCTGCAGCTCACCCTGGCGCGCGCCGCCGCGCTCCACCTCCGCCTCGTGTGCTGGTTCGACGAGGCGGCGCTGGCCGGCGCCGGCGCCAGCGGCCGGCCCACCTTCGCCGACCTGGCCGACGTGGCCCGCTCCGATCTGGGCAGCTGACACCAACCTCCTTTCTGCGCGCCGCCACCGGAAACCGACCGCCGGTGCAAAAACTTTTTTACCGGCCGGACACACAATCACGCTGCGGCACGCTTCGACGCCATTGCGCGCGATTCACGCCGTTCCGTGCGCTGCTCGCGACGAAATGCCCACGCACCGTTCCCAAGTCGCCGGAAAAGATCACCCTTACACGTCATCCGTTCACGCAAGGCGGTCGAGTCTCCGTCGAGGTGTCCGATTCGTCCAGATTCCGCCGGGTTGCTTCGTCACACAACGGGGCAGACCAAAGGAGCCGGGCAAGTGCACAGCGAAGGGGTGAGCCGTGTCGAACGTCGTCGTGATCGGGGACAGCTCGTCGGTGGGATTCGGCACACGCGGCCGTTCCTATCCGGTGCTGGTGGCCGAGTCGCTCGAATCGCCATTGACGTTGCTGGCCGACTTCGGCAAGACCACGCGCCAGGCACTGGCCGAGGACCTTCCCGCCGTCGCCGGTTGCGATCCCGGGTTGATCATCCTGCAGACGGGCATGGCCGACTCGCTGCTGCACCCCGGCCGCCGGGTCCAGCAGCTCCTCGAGCGCTTCGCCCCGCCCACCTGGCACGGCGTCGACGGGCTCGAGCGCCGGGCCGTCTATTCGTCCCGGCGCCGCACCGCCCTCCTGCAGCGGGCCGGCGCGGCGGCCAAGACGACCCTCAAGCGGCTCCTGGTCCGTGCGAACGGCTGGACCCGCATGACCCCCGACGACTACGCCGCCTGCCTCGACGAGCTGCTGACCGGGCTGGAAGCGACCGGGGCGCCCGTCGTGTCCATCGAGATCTACCGCACCGACGAGCGCATCTTCCCCCGCCAGCGGGCCACGTCGGCGCCGTTCGTGGCCGCCCACGTCGCGGTCACCGCCCGCCACCCGGGGGTCGTCGTGGTCCGCCCCGACGAGGTCCTCCACCGGTGGGACGACTTCCTCGGCGACCACGGGCACTGGAACGCAGCGGGTCACGCCAAGGTGGCTGCGCTGGTCACCGACCGCCTGGCGAGCGCCTGCGCCGCCCCGCACCAGGACGTCACCACGTGACGACGCAGCAGATCCTCCTCGACCGCCCACCCGCCGGCGGCGCCTCGGCCACCGCCGGCGAGGACGCCCCCGCCGTCGTCGACCTCGAGATCGTGGTGCCGGTCCTGAACGAGGAGCACCGGCTCCCCGCCACCCTCGACGAGCTGGTCGCCTACCTGCCGACGCTGCCGCTCTCGTCGCACGTGATCGTGGTGGACAACGGCAGCGTCGACGCCACCGACGAGGTGGTGGACCGCTTCGCCTCCGACGGCGTGCCCGTCGACGTGGTCGGGTGCCGCACGCCCGGCAAGGGCGCGGCGGTCCGGGCCGGCATGGCCCGCACCACCGCCCGGTGGGTCGGCTACTGCGACGCGGACCTCTCGACGCCGATTCCGACCATCGCCGAGGCCCTCCACCAGCTCGACCGGGGGTTCCACGTCGTGATGGCCTCCCGCCGCTGCACCGGGGCCAGCTACCTCGTCGACCAGCCGGCCCGCCGGCGCGCCGCCAGCCGGCTGTTCCACGTCGCCACCCGGCCGCTCGTGGGCCGCGTCGCCGACACGCAGTGCGGCTTCAAGTTCTTCCACGGCCCCACGGCCAGGGAGCTGTTCCGCGCCTGCGAGCTGAACGGGTTCACCTTCGACGTCGAGGTGGTGGCCCGGGCGCAGCGGGCGGGGCTCAGGATGATCGAGGTCCCCGTGGCGTGGACCCACTGCGAGGGCTCGACCCTCGGGATCGCCCGCGAGAGCGTCCGGGTGGCCCGGGAGGTCGTGGACGTGCACCGCGCCCTGCGCCAGGCCCGACCTCGGCCGTGAGGCGGTCCCGCACCCTCACCGTCGTGGCCAACTGGCGCGACGCCAGCCACCCCGAGGCGGGCGGCGCCGAGCGCTACTGCGAGGCGGTGGCCCGCAGCCTGGTTCAGCGCGGCCACTCCGTGGTGTACCTCACCGCCGCGGTGCCGGGCCGCCCGCGGCGCGAGGCGCGCGACGGCTACGACATCGTGCGCCGGGGCGGCCGCTTCGGGGTCTACCCCGCCGCGCTGGCGTGGCTGGTCCGCCACCGGCGCCGGGTGGGCGCGGTGGTGGACTCGCAGAACGGCATCCCGTTCTTCACGCCGCTCGCCGTCCGCCGGGTCACGCCGGTCCTCCTGGTCGTCCACCACGTGCACCAGACGCAGTTCCGCTCCTACTTCCCGCCCGCGCTGGCGACGGTGGGCCGCTGGCTGGAGGGGCCCGCCTCCCGGTGGGTGTACGGCCGGCGGGCGGTGGTGGCGGTCTCGCCGTCCACCCGGCGGGCCATCCGCCTCGAGCTGAAGCTGCGCGGCCCGATCCACGTGGCGTCCCCCGGGTGCTCCCCGCCGGCGCGGCCGGGGCGGCGGCCGGAGGAGCGCGCCGAGCGGCCCCGCATCGTCGTGGTCGGCCGGATGGTCCCCCACAAGCGCGTCGGCCTCGCCATCCGGGCCCTGCCGGCGATCCTGGCGCGCCACCCCGACGCCGAGCTGCACCTCGTGGGCGACGGGCCCGAGCGCGCCGAGCTCGAGGCCCTGGCCGAGAAGGTCGCCCCCGGGCGGGTCACCTTCCACGGGTCCCTGAGCGACGAGCGCCGCGACGAGGTGGTCCGCGCCGCGTGGATCGCGCTGAACCCGAGCGCCGGCGAGGGCTGGGGCATCTCGGTCATCGAGGCGAACGCCCTCGGCGTGCCGGTGGTGGCCTTCCACGTCGCCGGCCTGCGCGACTCGATCCGGGACGGGCGCACCGGCTGGCTCGCCCCGGAGGGGTCCGATCTCGGCGCCGCCGCGCTGCGGGCCCTCCAGCAGGTCCGCGACCCCGCCGACGCCGACCGCTGGTGCGCCCGGCTCGTGGCCTGGGCCGCGCAGGCTGACTGGGACCGCACCGCGTCGGTCCTCGACGGCCTCCTGCGGGCCGAGGCCGGGCGCCTCGGCCACCAGGACCGGCGCCAACCGACCGACCTCGCCGCCCACGTCCACCTGCCGGCCGACCTGCTGCCCCCCGGCTGGGTCCCCACCTTCCGCCTCACCGACGACGTCGTCGCGCACCCGGGCGGGCTGTCGGTCGTGCTGCCCGGCGCCGACACCGCCGACGTGGCGACGGTGCTGCGCCGGGCCGGTCTGCCGCCGGCGATCAGCCACGACCCCCGGCTGCGGGTCCGCCTGGCCCGGCCGTCGGATCTCGTGCACCCCGCCGACGACGCCGCGCCGGCACCCGACGACGCCGGCCGGCTGCGCCTGCTGGCGTCGACCGCCACCGATCCCGCCAGATGACCGCGGTCGTCGACCGGCCGGCGCCGCCGGCGGTCCGCTCACCGGTCCGCCCGCCGGGCACTCCCTCCCCCGCCCGGGAGGTCCGCGCCGCGCTCGTCGTGGGCGTCCTGGCGCTGGTGGCGCGCCTGGTGGCGATCACCCGGGCCTACGAGCTGTTCGTCGACGAGATCACCTACGCCACGATCAGCCGCAACCTGGCCGGGGGGGCCGGCCTGACCCTCTACGGGCAGCCGTTCACCCTGCACCCGCCGGCCCTGCTCGGGCTGGACGCGGTGCTGATCGACGTCCTCGGCATCCACGGCTCGCTCGACCACGTCGTGATGTCGCTGCGGCCCGTCAGCGCGGTGTTCGGCTCGCTCGGCTGCGTCGGCGCGTACCTGCTCGTGAGCCGCGTCGCCGGCCGGCGGGCGGCGATCCTGGTCGGCCTGGTCCTGGCCCTGGACCCCTTCACGATCAGCTACGACAGCCAGGTCATGCTCGAGGCGCCGGCAGGGGCGGCCGCGCTGGCGGTGT
>CAJCHX010000585.1 GCA_903970215.1 Acidobacteriaceae bacterium | reverse complement strand
TCCAACGCCCCGACAGCGACCACACCGCCGCCGAGGCCGAGGCTCCGGCCACCGACGTCGAGCAGGGTCGGGTCGAGCAGGGTGGGGTCGTGCAGGGTGAGGTCGAGCATGCCGCCGCGCCGAGCGCCGCAGTGACCACCGCGCTACCCCTGGCCGGCATCGCTGCCGCCGTCGACGCGACGATCGAGTCCACGCCGACAGAACCCGCGGACCACGACGTTCCCGCAGCCACACCCGCCGCGGAGCCGAGCGAAGAGGCCGTGCACGACGAGGACCCGCGCGACGAGGACCACGCCGAAGAGACTGCGCCCGAGCCCGCAGCCGCAGAAGCCGCGCCCGCAGAGCCGGAGGCCGCAGAGCCTGAAGCTGCAGAGCCTGAGGCCGCAGAGCCTGACGCTGCCGAGACCGAAACCGATACCACCGAGCCTGCCGTTGCGACCTCGCCGAGCGGCGCTCCGACCGTCGGCTTCCAGGCCGTTACCCGCCCAGACACGACCGAGCCCGCGACCGAAGAACCAGCACAGCCCACCGCTGAAGCACCCGCGCAGCCCACCGCTGAGGAACCGAGTCAGCCGGACGCCGACCGCACCACACCGAGCGACGCGCCGACCGCCGCGCTCCCGCTCGCCGGCATCGCTGCCGCCGGCGCCGCCGTCGCGGCAGGCGCAGCAGCCGTCTCCGAGCACGAGGCCGAACGCGAGGCAGAGCAGGCAGAGCCGCCGACCAGTCCGCAGGAGTCGACGGACGACACGAGCGAGACCGCCGACCCGACCGGGCAGCCGGACGCCGAGGCACAACCGGCCGACGCCGAGGCACACCCCGACGAACCGAGCACCGACGCCGCGACCACCAACCGGTTCTCCGCACCGTCCGAGGCCGCGACCGTGAGCATCAGCCGGGACGAGCTCCCCGCGCCGTCAGCCCCGGACGCCCCCACCCAGGCGATCCCGTCGCCGCTGCGCACCGTCGGCCCCATCTCGACGGCACCGCGGGACGAAGTGGAGCAGGCACCTGCGCCCGCGGCCCCGGCGACGGGCCCGATCCGCGCCCCCGGTCCGGTGCACTTCCCGCCGGCCGCGCCGCGTAAACGGGGGCTGTCTCAGCGCGTGCTGTGGCTTATCGCAGCGGCCTGCGTGCTGGTGGTGATCGTGGCCGCGGTGATCGCCTTCAGCGTCGGCGGCTCGTCGAACCGGAACGATCCACGCCAGGCCGTCGCCGATACGACCACGTCGTTCGTCCAGGCGCTGGACCACGGCGACCTCGACACGTTGCGCAAGTTGAGCTGCGGCAGCATCAAGTCCTACTACGACGGCCTGAGTACCGACCAGTGGACGCGGATCTACCAGCGGGACCAGTCGGGCGGGTTGATCCCGGACATCGACGGGTTCCAGGCGATCGAGGTGCACGACAAGACCGCGCAGGTGCAGGCTCAGGTGCACTACTCGGGCGCACCGGACCAGAAGGTCTCCCGCACGTTCTCGCTGGCCAAGGACGGCGACGGGAGCTGGAAGGTGTGTTCGCCCGGCGCGTGAGGCAGGGTATCGACCGACTACTGGCAGCGACGAACGATGGGGCGTGATCCGAATGGGACGACCGGGCGCTCGCGAGGTGCCGGACCCGAGGCATCGTCAGGCACCCGTGGACGCTCGGGGCCGCCGGGCCTTCGTACAGCCGCCGGCACCGAACGCGGGACCCGCGCGGTCGCCAGGGTCACCGCCGGCGATCGCCCCGGATGCGCCGACCGTCGTCCGCTCGGCACCCGCGGGCGTTCGGCCTCTTCCGAATCCGCCGGCAGAACCGTCGACATCCGCATTGGCCTACTCCGCCGTACCCAGGCCCACGATCGCCCCGCGCCCCCCGAGCGCTGAACCATCCGCGCGCCCACCGCGCCCGGCGCCCCCTGCGAGTCGGCCGCCACAGCCGCCGGCACGGGTGGCGCTTCCGCCCGTGGTGCTACCGAACCAGGCGCCACTGCCGACTGCGGCGCATCAGCCGCATGAGCGCTACCGTCCGGCTCCCCCGCCGACACTCGACCCCAGTCGCTCCAGGCCGCACGGTTCCCCGCGCCCGAAGCCGCGGCTCACCGGCCCCGAGTGGGCGGCAGCGGTGGTCATGTGCCTGTTGGTCATCGCGGTGATCGTCGGACTCGCGATGCACTGACCCACGACGACAACGGCGGTCCGCCGGCCGAAGTCGGCCGACGGCGGACCGCCGTTCGATGCGCGCCGCGCTACGCCGAGATGGACTTGCCGGCCGACGTCAGGTCGGTACAGGCCTCGATGACACGCGCGGTCATAGACGCCTCGGCCTTCTTCATGTATGTGCGGGGGTCGTAGACCTTCTTGTTACCTACGTCGCCGTCCACCTTGAGGACGCCGTCGTAGTTGGTGAACATGTGGCCCGCGATGGGGCGGGTGAAGGCGTACTGGGTGTCGGTGTCCACGTTCATCTTGACCACGCCGTAGCCCAGCGCCTCCTCGATCTCGCTCTTGAGCGAGCCGGAGCCGCCGTGGAACACGAAATCGAACGGCTTGCTGCCCTCGGGCAGACCGAGCTTGGCGGCCGAAACGGCCTGGCCGTCGCGCAGGACGGTCGGGCGCAGCTTCACGTTGCCCGGCTTGTACACGCCGTGGACGTTGCCGAACGTCGCGGCCAGGAGGTAGCCCTCGGCGCCGAGCGCGTCGACGGTCTTGGCGAAGTCGTCGTCCGAGGTGAACAGCTTGTCGTTGATCTCGTTCTCGACGCCGTCCTCCTCGCCACCCACCACGCCGATCTCGATCTCGAGGACGATGTGCGCGGCCTTCGCCTTAGCCAGCAACTCCTGTGCGATGCGGAGGTTCTCAGCGAGGGGCACCGCGCTGCCGTCCCACATATGCGACTGGAACAGCGGGTTCAAGCCCTTCTCCACCCGCTCACGCGAGATCTCGAGCAGGGGACGGACGTAGGTGTCGAGCTTGTCCTCGGGGCAGTGGTCGGTGTGCAGCGCGACCGTCACGTCGTACTTGGCCGCGATCACGTGCGCGAACTCCGCCAACGCCACCGCGCCGGTCACCATCTCCTTGATGCCGAGCCCCGAGCCGAATTCCGCACCCCCCGTGGAGAACTGGATGATGCCGTCACTGCCGGCGTCGGCGAAGCCCTTGATGGCGGCGTTGATCGTCTCGCTCGACGTGCAGTTGATTGCGGGGAACGCGAAGCCGTTGCTCTTGGCGCGGCTCAGCATCTCCCGGTAGGCCTCGGGGGTTGCGATGGGCATCTGTCCTCCTGGATCGATGTGCGACTGCCGCCTAGCAGTATCGCAATCCCCGGCTACTCGCGAGTCGAATGGGGCGACGCTCGGCCACGCGGGCTGGAGGGACGACCCGTTGCGGCCCCCGCCTGTTTGCGACACTGATGGACATGGAAGTCGCCACCTGGATCGTCGTGCTCGTGGCCGCGGTACTCGTGGTGAGCGCGCTGTCGGACCGGATCGGCATCGCCGCCCCGCTGTCGCTCACCGTGGTGGGGATAGCGGCATCGTTCGTCCCCTCCATTCCCGACGTGCCGCTGCACCCGGATGTGGTGCTGCTGGGGCTGCTGCCGCCCCTGTTGTATGCGGCGGCCCATCGCAGCTCGCTGGTCGACTTCAAGGCCAACATCCGCTCCATCGGCATGCTCTCGGTGGGTCTGGTGCTGTTCTCCGCGTTCGCGGTGGGGCTGGTGGCGACGGCACTGATGCACGTACCGTTCGCGGCAGGCTTGGCGCTGGGCGCCATCGTCGGGCCGCCCGACGCGGTGGCCGCGACGGCAGTCGGGCGACGCATCGGCCTGCCCCGGCGGGTGACGACTCTGCTCGAAGGCGAGTCGCTGTTCAACGACGCCACCGCGATCGTGCTGCTCCGCACGGCGATCGCCGCGATCGCGGGCACCGTCGGCGTGTGGCAGGTGATCGGATCGTTCGCCCTGAGCGCCGTCGGCGGCGTCGCGATCGGCGCGCTCGCGGCCGTGCTGCTCAAGTTCGGCAACCGACGCGTCAGCGACCCGGTGATCACCACTGGGCTGTCTTTCGTGGCCCCGTGGATCGCCTACCTGCCCGCGGAGGAGATCCACGCCTCCGGCGTGGTCGCCGTGGTGGTCACAGGCCTGATCGCCGGCTTCAAGGCGCCCCTGGAGCAGACGGCGCTCAGCAGGATGTCCTCTCGAATCAACTGGAACACCATCCAGTTCCTACTGGAGAACACGGTGTTCCTGCTGATCGGCCTGCAGGCGCGGTGGATCGTCGAGGCCGCCGGACACTCCTCGCTGGGGTGGGGCACCATCGGCGTCGCATGCGCCGCGGTGATGGTGACGGTGATCGTGGCCCGGATCGTGTGGTGTCTGCCGTCGGCGTTCATCGCGATCCGAGTGGACCAGACCGACACCTACCTGAGCGCGCGGGAGACCGCCGCCCTGTCCTGGGCGGGGATGCGCGGCGTGGTCACGCTCGCCGCGGCGTTCATCCTGCCGTCGACGGTGCCGCACCGCGAGGTTCTGGTACTCGCTGCGATGGTCGTGGTGGCCGGCAGCCTGCTGATCCAGGGGTCGACGCTGCCGGCCCTCGCCCGCGCGCTGCGACTGCAGGGGCCGAACCCCCGGACCGATGCTCTGCAGCAGGCGGTGGTGATGCGTTCGGCGACCAATGCGGGCCTCGCCGCGCTGGACAAGATCGCGGCGAGCGAGAACTGCTCGGTATCGCCCGAGGTGATCGCGACGTTGCGCGAACGCACCGAGGCCCGCGAACGAGCGAACTGGGAGCGACTCGGGCCCGATGCCCTGGACACCCCTACCGCACAGGTGCGGCGCGCGCGGCTGCAGATGCTGCAGGCCGAGCGGGAGGAGGTGCTGCGGCTGCGGAACACCGGCCAGGGCGACCACGAGGTGCTGCAGCAGGTGCTGTTCGCACTCGACGTCGAGGAGGCCACGCTGACGGCGGCGCAGACCCGCAGCGAGCGGGTGACGGTGGCGGAGCTCCTGACCCCACCTCGGGTGTCCAACGAATGCGACCATCTGCGGGTACGCGACGGTTTCGCCGATCCGGTGCCGCTCAGCAAGACCTGCGAGGAGTGCGCAGCGCTGGACCTGGACCCCGTCGCCCTGCGGTTGTGCCTGTCCTGCGGTCACATCGGGTGCTGCGACTCGTCGGTGGGCAAGCACGCCACGGCGCATTACGAGCGCACCGGTCACCCGGTGATCCGCAGCGTCGAGCCGGGCGAGTCGTGGCGCTGGTGCTACATCGACGAGGTGCTGAAGTAGGCGCGCGGCCGACAGCCCGTCGGGGGCGGTTCCTCAGGGGCGACTAAGGCCGGCACCGGTAGGGTGGGCCGGGTGTTGGTAGCCCAGGTACATGATCTCGCCCTGCATGCCTCGTCGACGGCGACCGTGCAGGCCTCTGCGCTCGGCGGCATCCTGGACCCGGTCACGGTCCTCAACAAGTTCGGCGCGTGGGTGCTCGTGGGCCTGCTGTTGGTCGTGCTCGTCGAGTCGGGCGTGCTGTTCCCGATCCTGCCCGGCGACTCGCTGCTGTTCACCGCAGGACTGGTGTTCTCGGCGGGTGCGAGTTCGGACATCGGATACACGGGCGCACACGGCTCGTGGCTCCTGCCCGCCACGCTGGTGCTGGTGCCGATCGTGGCGATCATCGGCGCGCAGATCGGCTTCCTGATCGGCAGGTTCGGTGGGACTGCGCTGTTCAAACCGGACGCTCGGGTGCTCAAGCAGCGGTATCTCGACGAGTCGCACGCGTTCTTCGAGAAGTACGGCCCCGTCACGATCTTCCTCGCCCGATTCGTCCCGATCATCCGGACATTCGCGCCGCTCGTCGCAGGTGCCGCGAAGATGAAGTACGCGGCGTTCACGCTGTGGAACGTGCTCGGTTCGATCGTGTGGGGCGTCGGAGTGACGGTGCTCGGGGTGTTCCTGGGCAAGATCACCTTCGTCCGCAAGAACATCGATGCGATCTTCATCGCGATCGTGATCCTCTCCGTACTGCCGATCCTGTTCGAGGCCGTCAAGCGCTTCCGTGCCTCGCGACGCGCCGGACTCGAACCGACCGACGGGTAGCGCCGCAGTGACCGCGGTGCTCAACGACGCGGGACCGGCAGTCATCCTCCTGATCGTTGCAGGCCTGGTATTCGCCGAATGCGCCTTCATAGTGGGCCTGTTCCTCCCTGGTGACTCGCTTCTGCTGACTGCCGGAATCGGATTGGCCACTGGGGGCCACACCGCGCCCACCGTCTGGGCTGTGGCGTTGGTGGCGATGCTCGCCGCCGTGATCGGCAATCACATCGGCTACGGGATCGGCGCCAGGATGGGCCACCATGTGCTGGCCAAGAAGGACGGTAAGTACCTCAACTCCGCGAACATCCGCCGGGTCAAGCGGCTGATGGACCGGCACGGGTTCCTGGCGGTGCTCGTGGGCCGATGGATCCCGTGGGTGCGGACCCTGTCGCCGATGGTGGCCGGCGCGGTCGCCATGAACAAGCGCACCTACACCATCGCGTCGGTGATCGGCTCGATCGCGTGGGCGCCGTGCCTGCTACTGGTGGGGTTCTATCTGTCGAATGCCCTCGCCGAGTATCACTGGGTGCTCGAGATCGTGCTGTACGTCATGCTCGCGCTGCTCGTGATCGGCACCGTGACCGGCGTCCTGGGGTACCGACGCGAGATGGCGCGGCCCGACGTGGAGGTCGAGCTGGACAGCCCGGCTGACCCGCCTGCCGCAGGGGACGCCTGAGTGGCCGCCACCGTGCGCACCCGCGCGCTCGGCGTGGTGCTCGGAGACCGGACGCTGTTCTCGGATCTCGACCTGATCGTGGCGCCCGGCGACGTCGTCGGGTTGGTCGGCGCGAACGGCGCCGGGAAGTCGACCCTGTTGCGGCTGCTCGCGGGTCTACCCGCGGCAGGCGGGCAGGACGTGACCGGCACCGTCGAGACCAGTCCGGCGGATGCCGCTGCCGGCTACCTGGCCCAGGAACCCGAACGTCGTCCGGGCGAGACCGTGGCGGATTTCATCGCCCGGCGCACCGGCGTGGCCCAGGCGGAAGCCGCGATGAATGCGGCCGCCGAGGCCCTCGCAGCACCCGGCGGGCCGTCCGACGATCCCTACACCCCGGCATTGGAACGTTGGCTCGCCCTGGGCGGAGCGGATCTCCCCGACCGCCTTGCGCAGGTACTCGACGATGTGGGCCTCGACGCCGGCGCAGATGCCCAGATGACGACACTGTCGGGCGGGCAGGCCGCCCGGGCCGGCCTCGCGGCGATCCTCGCCTCGCGGTTCGACGTGCTACTGCTCGACGAGCCCACCAACGATCTCGATCTGTCCGGCCTGGATCGCCTCGAACGGTTCGTGACGCAGGTCGACACGCCACTGGTGGTGGTCTCCCACGACCGGGAGTTCCTCGCCCGGACGGTGACCACCGTCGTGGAGCTGGACCTGGCGCAGCAGCAGATCGGCGTGTACGGCGGCGGTTACGAGGCGTATCTGGCCGAGCGAGCCGTGCACCGCCGGCGCGCGCGCCAGGCGTACGAGGACTACGCCGACGAGCGCGAGCGCCTGGGCGAGCGTGCGCAGATGCAGCGGAACTGGATGGAGCACGGCGTACGCAACGCGCGCCGAAAGATGAAGGCGGGCGGCGACCCGGACAAGATCGGGCGTAAAGCCCGCCTCGAGTCCACCGAGAAGCAGGCGTCCAAGGCACGGCAGACCGAGCGGGCGATCGAGCGGCTCGAAGTGGTCGAGGAGCCGCGGAAGGAGTGGGAGCTGCGGATGGAGATCGCCCCCGCCCCGAGGGGCGGCACGGTGGTCGCCACGATGTCCGGTGCCACGGCGCGGTACCCGGGAGCCACCATCGGACCGATCACGGCGACGGTGGAGTACGGCGACCGGGTGCTGCTCACCGGACCGAACGGGGCGGGTAAGTCGACGCTGCTCGCGATGCTGCTCGGACGCCGGGCCCCGGACGAGGGCACCTCGACCCTCGGCTCGGGGGTCGAGGTGGGCGAGATCGACCAGGCGCGCGGGCTGTTCCTCGGCGAGCGCAGCGACGGGGAAAGGGGCCAGGGCGAGCGCAGCGACGGGGAGAACAACCCGGGCGAGCGCAGCGACGGGGAGAACACCCAGGGCGGGGCGCCCCTCCTGGACACCTTCTGCTCCGAGGTCCCGGATATGGCGCCGGCCGAGGTACGTACGCTGCTCGCCAAGTTCGGGCTGCGCGCACATCACGTGGCGCGGCCCACGTCGTCGCTGTCCCCCGGCGAGCGGACCCGCGCGGCGCTCGCGCTGCTGCAGGCCCGCGGCGTCAACCTGCTGGTCCTCGACGAGCCCACCAACCACCTCGACCTGCCGGCGATCGAACAACTCGAGCAGGCGATCGAATCGTTCACCGGCACAGTGATCCTGGTGACCCACGACCGGCGGATGCTCGATACCGTGCGCGCCACGCGGCGCTGGCGACTGGACGC
This sequence comes from Acidobacteriaceae bacterium, assembly GCA_903970215.1. Classification (GTDB taxonomy): domain Bacteria; phylum Actinomycetota; class Actinomycetes; order Mycobacteriales; family Mycobacteriaceae; genus Tsukamurella. The sequence continues at coordinate 9,134 of CAJCHX010000585.1, read as the reverse complement.
CGGTCGGCTGACACAGGAACTCGTCAGCGGCTGAAAGCCCCAGCCCGCAGAGGCCGACATTCCGGACCTTCCGCTCCCGACAGACCTGTCGCGCCCTTGGCACGCCAGTGGTGCGGCATCATCAATGGCGCACCCGTCCAAGAATCTCGGAGGTCCCTCAGTGCCACTCGACCACACGAAGTTGTTCGCTCTCGTCGACAGCGCGATCGAAGACGTCGTCGCCCCCAACGCGGCTGCCGTCGATAAGGATGGCGCTTTCCCCGAGGAGGCGATCGGCGCGCTGGCCGCGGCCGGCGTCCTGGGACTGACCGTTCCCGAGGAGTTCGGTGGCGGTGGCGGCGGGCTCGATGCGGCGGCCGAGGTGGTGCGGCGGATCGCCGTGGCCTGCGGTTCGACCGCGATGATCGTGGGAATGCACTATTCCGCCACCGCGATGCTCGTCGAGGCACGATACGAGACGGTGCTGCGGGAGATCGGGGCCGGGCGTCACCTGACGACGCTCGCGTTCTCCGAATCCGGTTCGCGGAGCCACTTCTGGGCTCCGCTCAGCACGGCCCGCAGTGAGGGCGATCAGGTAGTCCTCGACGCGCGGAAGAGCTGGGTCACGTCGGCTCATCACGCCGACGGGTACGTCTGGTCGTCGCGGCCGCTGGCCGCCGAGGGGCCGATGACGCTGTGGTACGTCCCGCGTAAGACGCCGGGAATCACGGTGACCGGCGCCTTCGACGGCCTCGGCTTGCGCGGCAACGACTCGTGCCCGATCGTCGCCGAGGGTGTGACGATTCCCCCCACAGCGATCCTGGGCGCCGACGGCGCTGGGCTGGACGCGGCGCTGGGCGTAGTGCTGCCATGGTTCCTCGTGGTCAACGCGTCCGCAAGCCTGGGGCTCATCCAGGCGGTCACGGCAGCCACCACCGCCCACCTGGTGTCGACGCACCTGAAGCACGTGGGTCAGACTCTCGCGCAACAGCTTCCGGCCCGGGCCCGGCTGGCCCGAATGCAGATCGAGGCCGACCGCAACCGCACCCTGATCGCGGACGCCGTTGCCGCCGTCGGCGCGGGGCGGGCCGAGGCCCCGCTCCTGGTTCTCGAAGCGAAGGCGTCGGCCGACCAGGGTTCCGCGAGCGCCGCCGACCTGGCGATGACGGCCTGCGGCGGGGCTGCGTTCCGGCGCGAGGTGGCGGTCGAGCGCCGCTTCCGCGACTCCCGCGCAGCGCAGGTCATGGCGCCGACGACCGATGCACTGTGGGACTTCGTCGGCCGCGCATTGTGTGGGCTTCCGCTGCTCGACCCCGGGCCGGACGCGGCCACCGGCGACGAGGCGGCCGAATAACTATGAGCGAGTTGCTGATCGGTTCGGTCGCCTACGACCCCAAGGTCGTCACCATCTGGGACGGCTTCCGCGCGTACCTGCGCTCGGTCGACGGCCCGGCCATCGACTACGTCCTCTACTCGAACTACGAACGGCAGGTGGACGAACTCCTCGCGGGCACCATCGACCTGGCCTGGAACTCACCGCTGGCGTGGGTCCGTGCGGATCGCCTGGCGCGGGCCGCCGGCACCACCGTGACCCCCGTGTTCATGCGCGACACCGATCGTGATCTGCGCTCGGCGGTGGTCACCCTCGCCGACGGACCGATCGAGTCGCTGTCCGATCTGAAGGGCAAGCGGATCGCCGTCGGCGCTGTCGACTCACCGCAGTCGACGCTGCTCCCGTTGTCGTACCTGCGGTCGGTCGGTGTGGTGCCCGGGGTCGACGTAGAGGTGGTCCGGTTCGACGTCGGCGTGGGTCTGCACGGTGACCACATCGGCGGTGAGCGCGACGCCATCGTCGCACTGCGGGACGGTCGAGTGGACGCTGCAGCCGTTCTCGACGCAAACCTCATGACGTTCGCCCGCGAAGGCACGATCTCGGCCTCCGCGTTGCGGATTCTCGGTCACACCAGCGACTTCGACCACTGCATGATGACCGCGGGTCCCGCGGCCGATCCGGAGCGCGTGGCCGAGCTGACCGACGCCTTCCTCGCCATGTCGTACGCGGACGCAGCGGTGCGGCCACTACTCGACCTCGAGGGGCTGACGCAGTGGGTGCCCGGTCGCACCAGCGGGTACGGCCCGTTGGAGTCCGCGGTCGACGAGGCCGGTTTCTACGATGCGCACGGGGGCATCACCGCCGGTGACTATCGACCTTGAGGACCTTTCGCTCGCCGAGGGCGCACACCTGCTGATCGACCGGGGTCTGGCGGGTCTGCGCCCCGGCGAGCAGCTCGAGGTGACGGGCGCCGACCCGGCACTGGCGCTGATGCTCGGGGCCTGGTGCCGCGAGCACGGGCACCGCGTGGCGGCGGACGGCGACGGGCCGCCCAGCTCCACTCATCGGCTGTGGATCACGAAGGGCCTCAAGGACGATCAGCGGTGGAGCGGAGCGACCCGGGCCGGATCGGCGGCGCTTCCGAGTCCCCATGCCGACCCGCGCTGGGGCCTCGCGGCGCGTGGCGCCCTCGTCGAGGCCGGCGGACCGGAACTAGACGTCCGGTGGGTGGAGAAGGACCTCGTCTGGGCGGATATCGCCCCCGCGCTCTACGCCCGGGCCGCCGCCGCGCAGTGGGACCCAGCCACCGCCGTCGACTGGACCGCCAGTCCCGGCCTGCCCGCCGACGTCGAAGACGCGGTGGTGCAGATCATGACCTACCTGGTGGAGAACGAGCAGGCGGCGCTGATGATCCCCGCACGGCTGCTCGGCTCCCTGCATCCGCAGTTCCGGGAGGTCATGCAGCTCCTCGCGGCGCAAGTGGCAGACGAGGCACGACACATCGAGATCTTCACGCGCCGCGCTCTCGCCGACCGCGACCAGATGGGCCGGTCCGGCGCGGGCGGGCGGGCGTCGCTCCAGTCCCTGTTGGGTGAGCCCGACTTCACCCTCGCGTCGTTCCTGTTGTCCGTGATGGGCGAGGGTACGTTCGTCGACCTGCTGACGTTCCTCCACGAGAACGCCCCCGATCCCGTCACCGCGCAGGTCACCCGCCTTGCGGCCCGCGACGAGGCTCGGCACGTGGCGTTCGGGGTCGCGCACACCGCACACGTCGCCACCGAGGATCCGTCGTTCCTAGCGCGCCTGCGCGGCGCCGTCGAACGCCGGCACGACGTGCTGCGCGACAGCGCCGGGCTCTCGGACGACGTCTACGACTCCCTCGTGCTGCTGGCGGCCGGTTCCTGGGAGCCTGCCGCCATCCGCCGGGGGTGGCAGGCGGTGCAGCGGCTTCAGGAACGTATGGACGAGGGCCGACGACGGCGACTCGCGTTCATCGGTTTCCCCGAGGACGAGGCGGCCGAGCTGTCGGCGCTGCACACACAGAATTTCATGTGACCGAAGGGGCAGTTACTCCGATTTCCACGACCGCGTGGGACAACCACAACACGCTGCGACTCCCTTAAACAGTTTTCTTGGTTAACGGATCGATTCGATCAATTCTGTGCACACCGTGTAGTTGTGGATCATGTTCACTCTGCCGCCGTCGGTTCCACATTGGATCCAACCATTGGAGCTCAGGACAATCTTCGTCGGCCTCTCCACAAGAAAGCCCGGCAGCGGTCGATCGCACGAAACATTGCGGTCCGCAGACATGGACGTAGCAATGCAAGCACCCGGGCTCCAGTTCAAATTCAGACAATCAAATCGGCCCGATCCGGTATGCGCGATCCGATCAGCTCCTGAGCACCCTGTCGCCCTGTTCACCGTACTCACCCACGCGTACGTCGCCTCCGGGTCGCCACAATTGACTGGCGCCAATGAACCAGACTCCGTCATTCGACGACACCGTCCCGTAGGGTTGGTGGCCGAACTAAAGTTCATGGTGATCTCAGCGGCGCGCTTCGGCCCGAGATGAGCGGGGTCCGCGATAGCCACATCCGGACGCGACAAATATGCCGCCGTGGCAATAGCGCCCCCGACGATATTTGCGCCCAGTAACGCGAGGAGAACCGTGATGACGACCCTCCTCTTAGTCCAACGACTGTCCACTTGAGAACCAGGTAGGAGGACGATCGCCAAGGTCACGAAACCCAGAAGCCCGGGGAGCATGTACGCGCGGACGCAGTTCAGCCGAAGCCCGAGCGCGATGTTCAATCCCAGCGCAAGAACAGCACAGATCGCTGGGACAACCGCTAGGCGGTTGGGTCGCAGTTCGAACTTTTCTCCAATCTTCATTCTCTCACCCCTTCAGCAAAACGAAGCCATACCGACTCCAGCACCGCCAACGTAACCGAGGGCGAAACCGACGGCGGCACCAGGCGCAGCTCCGATTCCAACCGTCGGGATTCCAGCGACGGCTATTCCCGCGCCAGCTCCCCCTATCGCACCGATGGTTCCTGACCCCATCGTGCCCGCCAGGCACTTCGCCCACCCCCACCAACTCTTACCCACAATTGAGTTCGTGTAGTTTCCCGTCGACCACACGGTTCGCGGGCTACTGCCGACTATTACTGCGCCGCCCGATTCGCCCACAGGCAGACCGGAGCCGGGTTTCTCGGCAGCGCCATGCGTCTCTCGCGGCGCTTCCGGAATCTGAGGTAGAGCAAAGGCCGGCGCCGTTGGCGATTGCCGACCATTCGCGGCATCCGGATTTGTCGGGCAATTGTAGATGCACCCGTAAACCCCAGTGGGAAGAGCCGGTGTCTGGACACTCATTCCGCTCCCTTCGTTGCCGTTCATTGCGGGTGGTCCGACATTCGCCGAGTTCACATTCGGACCGATGATGGTGGTCGGGGCTTGAACAGCAGTGGTCTGAATATTCGGAGTCTCGTGCGGCGGGCGTTCTCCAGAACCGGGCGTCCCCGGAAGACACGTCCGATCGTTCGGGCACTCGGCACGACTCGGCGAGATCCGGCCCGACCACGCCACATCCATCGCCACCAGCACAATGACCGACACAACGACTGCGAACGGTCCAATCAGTCTTCTCAGCACACAACCACCTCCTTTGATAGCGTGGGTACCATTATACACAATATGTTGTGCTTACAGTTGATCCGGTGTGCTGCTCCTGCTGCATTCGCGGTCTCCGTTCTCGTGAGCTCGGGCATAGCGGCAGCGACGCCAGCCCCGGCAGATGCGCCGCCGCAGCCAGGAACGGTCCATGGCGGATTATTCGCAGACACCTCGCGCGCCATCCAGACCCGCGAGGGCTATGAGCTGCGGGTGTGGAAGTATGCAGAACACCTGCGTTCGGTGCTGCCGATCGGTCGGGCACTCAACAGCTACGAGGCCTTCGCCGACCTCGCTGGCGAAGCGCTTATCTCATCGGTCGACACGAAGCACCCGCCGTCAGTCCCAGTGACCGGCGCAACTGTCACCATCGGCGTGCAGCTGGGTTGTGCCGCGACCGCCCAATCGGTGCAGATTGGCGGCAACGTGAGCAACGCGGTCCAGGGCTCGGTCACCCCATCCATCCAGGGAACCGGCACCGTCTCCGGGAACGCCAGCGGGGGAACCAGCGGCCCACAGGGTGGCGGATCCGGAACCCTGTCCCTCACCCCGGGCGTCAGCGCCACCGCGTCGGACACCATCACCACCGGAGGATCACTCACCGGCACCATCGGCCCCGGAACCACCCGCGACTTCCCGATCGCCACCAAGACGCTCAGCGGCGACGACGGCTACGTCGTCGCCCGAGAAACCCGCGTCTCCGTCGACGCCTGCCTCGGCGGTGCCCAGATCCGCTCGTACGCGACCGCCGTGATCACCACTAGCATCGGCGTCTCATCGATCACCACCTACGGCCGCACACTGTTCATCGATCGCGACCATCCCGGAGCCTCGTCGAAGCACTCTCCGAGCAAGGGGTGACGGGCGGCACGTCAGCCGCGGTCGTGGAGTGCGACGCGGTAACCGTCGGGGTCGGCGAAGTCACGCACTCTCGATCAGCAAGGGATTTGCTCGACGACTCCACCCGCCTCGCCGAGCGCGCGGGGCGCGGATGTCGACGTGATTCTGGACGTCACCGCCGGAGTCCTCCATGTCTTCCAGGCCTTCGCCGGAATTCTGGACGAAGCCGACGAGGCGCTCGACCGCGCGGCTCTGTTCCTCAGGCAGCGCCTGGATTGATTGCTCCTTCGCGGCGCAGCCGGCGATTTACGAGTATGCGATTGTTCTTCGAACCTAGCAAGAGTCGAGGCGCCAGAAGCCACCCTGTAGCACCCAATCCGTGCTCTGTGCAGCTCGCCCACCACTGAGCAGGTACGGAACCACTGACGCTGAGTCCCCTTCGTGGTAGGACGTGTGTTTGCCGGATAGATGCGTGGGGACAGATATAAACCTCCAACCTGTGGAGTCAGGAATAGGATTGTGCTGGATCCGTTCCCTAGCCGCCTGAGCAGTACTCGACGAGGCACACCTACCACTAAGCATTCCGTATACTTTCAAGTAGTCTATATCGTACGCCGCCCGATAATATATTTGCGCCGTATATATGAGTTCGATCCCTAGATCCGCGCCCTGGTACGCCTTTTCACCTGCCGGGAATGGCGCCGAAGAGACGAGCCGCGACGGCGAAACGGTCGCCAATTCCGATGAGGAACTCGAAGTCGGTCGACACGCCGACACCGCGACCAACACCACGGCCACGGTGCCTGCTATCACGGCCGTCCCTGCCAATTTCAATTCCTCCGAATCTAAGATACTGTGCCTTCAGGTCGATGTCGGTAGCCATGAACAACGGGTACTATATTCTCCCTATCGAATATGCGACAGGAATGGTGCCCGCCACGAATCCGACCAGAATCCCGGCAACCCATCTATTCCAACCAAATCCGGCGATATCGACGACGACGACCAGGGACAGAGCCGCGGACGCAACACATCCACCGATGATCAGCGCTTTGCGGGTCGCGGCCATCCGCATTTGCTCCAGCCGCTGCGCCGCTACTCGTTTGGATCGCGATCTGGCGATCCTCTTCGCACCGAGAACAACGAGCATGGATGCGCGGATCGAGATAAAGAAACCGATACTGAAGTCTGGGTCGTTGCACATTCTGAACCATCCACTCCTGTCCCACCTAGCCGACCGGCTGTCCTGCCACAATCTAGTACGTATTCTCAGGATCGATCGAGACCCCGAGCGGACTATACGTAATTGCCAAATTCAACGCCGCCCCCGCCGGCGGGGGGCCGAGAAGATCAGCTGTAACAGCGAATGCCGTACCGCATGCCGATCCAGCCACCAGAGAACCGACCGTCGACGGCAATGCCAACAGACCGCAAAGGAGACTTGCAGCACCTACGCCGAATTCCTTGTCGAGGTTCCATAACTTCTGCGTCACATCGGGCGGGTAGGTGTGAGACCAGTGGCCGCACGGAACTAGAACTCCGCACACGTGAAATGATCCGGATTTCGAGCCGGTGTATTCAGTCGCGACACAGTCGTCGAAGGTGGTACCGCGCCTCGCCAGGCACCTATAGACTTCATCGCGGCTCTCATCGGCGGGACGCAACGTCGTCGTTTCATTCCTGCCGGGCTTCTCCATCGCGGTGTCGACAACCGTTCCATCCTGGAAGGGCGTCTGGGCCACGGGTGGTCGTTCAGCTCGGCCGACAGGTGTCGTCCGTATTGTACATCCGTAGATGCATTCGTTGGTCCCGGTAGGCGTGATCGGCATCTGAACGCTCATCCCGTTTCCTTCGTTGCCACTCACCGCAGGCGGACCAACAATCGCGGTGGGCATCGTGGGCCCGATGGTCGCGGCTGGAGCCGGGGCAGCGGTAGTCTGGACTGTCGGAATATCGAACGTCGGCTGAGTTCCGAACCCGGGCGGTCCCGGAGCGCATGTCGGGTCGTTCGGGCAAGCCGCGCGGCTCGGCGAGTTCCGTCCCGACCACATCACATTCACGGCTATAAACACAACCACCGATACAATGAATGCGGACGGCCGTACCGCCCTCTTAAGCAATTTTCACACCCCTTTGCTAACGTAGCACCATGATACACAATATGTTGGTATCGAACCCGAGTCCTGCCGGCTGTAGCGGTGGCGGTCGCCGTGATCTCAGGCTCGGGTGTGGCGGCGGCCACTCCACCCGCACCCGACGTGCCATCGCAGCCGGGAATGATCAGGGGCGGACTGTTCGCCGACACTTCGCGAGGCGTCCAAACCCGCGAGGGCTACGTGTTGCGCGTATGGAAGTACGCCGAGCATGTCCGATCGGTACTGCCGATCGGACGGAAACTCAACAGCTATGAGGCATTCTCGGACCTGGCCTGCGAGGCGATCATCGCGCCCGTGGATCCGAAGCGCCCGCCCACAATTCCGGTGACCGGGGCCACCGTCACCATCGGTGTCGAGTTGGGCTGCGCCGCGACAGCACAATCGCTGCAGATCAACGGCAACCTCAGCAATGCCCTGCAGGGCTCGGTCACCCCGTCCATTCAGGGAACCGGCACCATCTCCGGCAACGCCACCGGCGGCTCAGGTGGCGGGCAGGGCGGCGGCTCGGGCAGCCTCTCACTCACCCCCGGCCAGGGCGCCACCGCAGCTGACACCGTCACCGTCGGCGGTGCGCTCACCGGCAACATCGGCCCGGGAACCACCCGCGACTTCCCGATCGCCACCCAACAGCTCAGCGGCTACGACGCATACGTCGTAGCCCGTGAGACCCGCATCTCCGTCGATGGATGCCTCGGGGGCGCCCAGATCCGTTCTTACGCAACGGCGGTCATCACCACCCACCTCGGAGCCTCATCGATCACCACCTACGGCCACACGCTGTTCATCGACCGTGACCACCCTGGAGCGCCGCCGAAGCTCGCGTCGACCAAGGGTTGACGCGCCGCAGCACCTACTACATGGCCGGGAACCAGTTTCCGTGGAATCCCGCCGGCACCCGCACACCCAGATGCACGGCGGCCACCGTCGAAAGGTCGGTCGCATCCAGAATCACCAGATCGCTGGTTGAAGTCGCCGCCCGGTACACATATGTCAGTAGATAGCCGCGCCCGTCGGCCGAGGGGACGAACACCGCCTCCCCAGGCTCGTCGGGCCCCAGCTCCCGCGCCGACGCCGCCCCCGTGCCCACGTCGTACCGCGCCACATGATGTGGCCCCACCGCGTATACGTACTCGTGCGCCCGGCCCGCGCGCAGC
>CAJCHX010000584.1 GCA_903970215.1 Acidobacteriaceae bacterium | reverse complement strand
GAGCCGACCGCGACGATCAAGCCACCCAGCAGAGTCGCCCAAAATGATGTGAAGCGCCCGAGAAGCGCCGCGGCCAGAGCTGGTACAAGCAGGTAGCCGGTGGTGGTGATGGACAACCCGAGATCCGCGGAGATCAGGATGCCGGCAAGTGCCCCGAGCCCCCCGCCAAGCGTCCAGTTGAGCAGGCCGATCAAATCCGGGGAGTGCCCCAGGGCCGCCGCTGCCCTTGGGTTCTCGGAGACCGCCGCGGTTTGTAGTCCGAAGTTGGTGTACTTGGAGGCCGCCCAAAGCGCGGCGGTGATGATGACGGCAATGATGAATAGAGTGAGCTCGTAGCGCGAGATGTGCGCGCCGAAGATGTGGATCGTCGTCTGGCTGATAATCGGGCTTGGGAGACTGGAGTTGTTGGCGTAGTGCAGCGCCAATGCCTGCGTGATGAACACGGACAGTCCGAGCGTCGCCACGATCCGGACCAGTTGGGATGCTCGCGCCAGTCGGCGCATGACTACGACGTAGGTGAGCGCTCCCGCGACTGCACCGGCCAGCACGCCGATGGTGAGTGCGGGTACTGGGGCCAATCCCGCGTTCTGCAGTTCGAGGTCCACGTAGGCGCCGATCAGTCCAAATGAACCCTGCGCAAAATTCACGACGCCAGAGCCGCGGTACACGAGCACGGTGCCCTGGGCAGCAAGTACATATGCGGGGCAAAGGCCGAAGCCCAACAGAACGAACTGCCAGAACGTGCTCACGATCAGCATCTCTCTCTCTCACGGTCAGAACGGCCGGTGGCGGTGGTTGGGGGAAGTGGCATGGGGGCGTAGCGCCAACCGCTGCCACTCACCTACAGCCCAAGATGGTCGGAGCACCGCTCGGCGCTCCGACCATCTCATCTCTCTACTTCTTGAAGCCGGGGTCAACGTATTCGGTCGCCCCGGTCTTGGCGTTGACAAACACGCCAGGGTTGTCTGCGTACTGAACGCCGTCGTTGTGAAGCGTGTCGGCGACGATGACGTTGTACGGCGAGCATGGAAGCGCGCCGTCCTTGCCCATCTGTGAGGCGTTGAACGGCGGGACAATCCCGTACATGTTGATGTTGTGCGCCGCCTTGAACGCGGCCATCATGCTTGCCGGACTGATCTTGCTGGTGTTGGTATCCGCCACATTCGCGATGAAGTGCATCGCCAACCACTCCAGAACCGAGAAGTCAAAGTGACGCCAAGCCGGTGTGGTTGCCTTCAGGCCACCCTCGGCCTTCCACATCTTGATGCCTGGGATCGTTGATGCGCTCGATGGCTCGCTGACCGCCGAAACCCCGACCCCGTTGAGCACTGAACTCGGCACACCAGCAAAGAAGGACTTGGCGACCTCGATGAGCGGAATCGCCAGATGCACGCCTGGATATGTCTGCTTTGCGTACTGGAACGCAGCACCGACGGGCCCGACTACGGCGTCGATAAGACCGTTCGCGCCGCCAGTCATGACCGACTCGATTGTCGCATTAGGAGACACGGTTGACTGCGGAATGATCTGCTGACCGGTGACCTCAAGCCCCTGCGCCTTTGCGGCGTTGACGATGTTGTCTTGGTCCTGCTGGGCGTCGGGGCGGTCAACACTCATGACACCGACCTTGGTCGCGCCCTCCTTCTTCATCACGTAGCCAAGACCGCTGTAGGTCGTGGCCCCTCCGCTATTGATGCAGAACTCCCCGGGACTGGAGGCGGCCTGGGTCGTGCCCACGTCGACGTTCACTGTAGGGATGCCCTCCTTTGAGAGCAGGGGCGCGCTCAGATCGTCGTTCGGGTCGCCGACCTGAATCGCCACGTCACATGGATTGCCGTCACACGCGGTGGGACTCGCAGCTTGCTTCGCGCACGCGACCGTCCCTGATGCTTCGGCCTTGGTGTCGCAGAACGTGTAGTCGACCTTCACCTTGCTTGACGCCGAGGCGTCGATCGCCTTCGCAGCGACGTTCGGCTCGGTTGTCGCCTCGGTGAATGCGGGGAACAGCGCACCGAGCGCCGGCGACGTTTCTACGCCAAGCCCAAACACGTGGACCACAGGCTTGACGCCTGTTTTCGCCGTCGTGGTGGAGCCTGGGGTGCCGGCCGAGGCAACAGAGGTGGCTGCGCTTGTCTTGGTCGAACTTGAGCCACAAGCCGAAACCGCAACAGCGAGCACGGCACTAATCGCCATCAGACCCAGCAACCTTCTTCCTAACGCACGTCTCATGCACATCCTCCTGTTGATTGATAGGACGCCGACGACTGGCCAGGAGCGGAGGGTCAGGCATCCAAGCGTGACCCCCCCGCGGCGGCGAGGGGCGGGGGCACGACCGTGCTGAGGCCTGGGCAGACCCAGATCACATCGTCCCCCAAAGCGCGGCCATGGCCGCGCAAACCTCGAACGCGAGCACTCGCTAGACATGCGCCGCTCCGGGGGCGCCGGACTGCCACTTGCCGTCGTCTCGCTCAAAGAACTGGATCGGTTTCCTGGGCTGGCTTGCATAGCACGACAGAGTCGGCGCTCTCAGATCATGAGAGCGCAAGACTCATCTGCTGAGGCCAGTAAAACCGGCAAAGGCATGGTTGTCAACCCTTTGTGACTTCGTTTGGCTCGCGCCCGGGCTCTGCCCCCTGGCTCGCGAGCGCTGCCCCGTCACGGCCGCCCAGGGGCCTTCGTACCACCGCGCCGGGCGCCCGGCCCGGGCGCGAATGAAGACGAACTGGCCTCAGGTGGCGGGGACAGTCGCTGCGGCACGGCTCACCGCGGGGGCCACGGCCCGGCAGCGTGCGGGGCCCGCATACCCCCGCCCAGCAACGCACGGGCCGCGTTGCTTAGACCTCGGCGTCTACCGGTCCAGCTAGGTAAGTCGCTTCGATCTCGTCCAGTCGACCGCGCATCTCGACTGCGGTGCCCTCGAGGACGCATCTTCCGCGCTGGAGAATGTAAATGCGGTCGGCGATTTGCAGAGCGCTTCGGACGTGCTGCTCGACAAGCACCACACCGACCCCTCGCTCGTCCACCTCGCGTCGGATCGCTTCGAACAATTGCTGAACAATGATCGGCGCCAGACCGAGCGACAGCTCATCCGCTAGTAAAACTCTCGGTTTGGAGGCGAGTGCACGGGCCAGCGTGAGAACTTGCTGCTGACCGCCTGACAGCAGGCCCGCCTTTCGCTGCAAATGCTCTCGGAGAAGGGGAAAGATCTCCAGCGCTAGCTCCGCGTCGCCCCGCCCGAGACGCAGGTTCTCGGCTGTGGTGAGTCCCATGAACACGGACCGCTCCTCGGTCACCAATGACAGACCCTGGCGCGCGCGCTGCGCGAGTGACATGCGGTTGGCGCTGCCGAGGAATCTCACCTCCCCGGAGATTGGCGCCACCTCACCGCACAACGCCATCAGGGTTGTCGTCTTACCCGCGCCGTTAGCCCCGAGCAGACCGACAATCTCCCCCGGCTTCACGTGCAGGTTGAGCTGGTGCACAGCCGCGACCCCGCCGTAGCCGGTGACCAGATCTCTCGCCTCAAGAAGCGGCTCAGTGACAGTCTCTCTTGACGATGGTTCGGTCATGCTTCGCTCCTGACCCCGGAGGGATGGCGGGTTGGTTTTGCGGCCTGGTGCGTTGGCTGCCGCCTACGCGTTAGCCGTGACGGCAACCCGGAACAGCTGCGCTGTGTAGGGGCTGAGCTCAATCGGCTCGTCGCCACCGACGACGACGGTGCCGCCGATAGTGACCTTGCGGCGCCCGAAGGCGCACCCGGGCTCAAGGACGAACGTCATGCCCTGCTCGAGCACCATGTCGGCTTTTGCGGTGGGCAGTCCG
>CAJCHX010000583.1 GCA_903970215.1 Acidobacteriaceae bacterium | reverse complement strand
CGAGCCGGCCGCCGCTGAGCTGATCGAGCAGGGCCAGGTCCTCGGCGAGCCGCAGCGGGTGCCAGAACGGGGGCGTCACCGCGCCGGTGCCGATCCGTAGCTGCGTGGTGATGGCCGCCATGTACGCGCCGGCGAGGATCGGGTTCGGGTTGATCTCGAAGCCCTCGCCACCGAAGTGGTGCTCTCCCTGCCACAGGGTCCCGAAGCCGGCCTCGTCGATCGTGAGTACCTGTTCGATCGCCATGTCGAGCAGCTCCCGATAGGAGTAGACATTGCCCGGGTTATCCATCGTGAACAGGTAGTCGAACTGCATGACGCTCCTTCGTCGGGGACCAACAGGATTACATTCCTGCCGAACGCTTTTCAAGTCATACTTGAAAGTCGTATGCTGCATCGCACCGCCGAACCGACGCGTCGCGCCTTCGCGCTGGACACCCGCTGCGAAACTCCGGACGCCGGCGGCCGCGTGGAGCTGCAGCTCCCCGACGGATGGCTGGCCACGCATCTGTTCGGGGGCATGGCGATGGCCTGCGCGGCCCGCGCGGCGACTCACGCCGACACGGCGGCCAGTGGCGCGCGGCGAACGCCACTCGCCGTCTCGGCCGTCTTCCACCGGCCGCTGAGCCCAGGGCCGATCGGGGCCGAGATCCGCGATCTCGGCCGCAGCCGGCGGACCGCGTGCCTGATGGTGCGGCTCGGCGACCGGGCGACGGTCACGACGACGCTTGTGGATTCGAGCGAGTCCGGAGATTTCAGTCAGGCCGAGGGCGACGTCGTCAGCGCCTCCCGCTTCCCCGATCCACCCGCGCCCGAGCGGCTGCGTCCGCTGCCGGCTGCCGGTGGGCGAGGCGCCGCCGCACTCGAGCGCCAGGTCGACTGGCGCGCGGTCACCGGCTGGGACGACGGTCACCCCGCGGACGGGCAGCCGCTGCTGGCCTGGCTGCGACCGCGGCGGGTGCCGTGGACACGTGACGGCCGCCTCGATCCACTGTGGTATCTGATCGCCTGCGATCTGCTCGGTCCGGCGCTCTATCGCCGGTCCGCCGGGGAGCCGTTCGCGATCGCGACCGTCTCACTCGACGTCCAGATCCTGCGGGCGACCCGCAGCGCCTGGCTGCTGCAGCGCGTATCGGCCGATCTCGACGGGCCGTGGGCGGCCGGACGAGTGGAGCTATGGGACCGCGCCGGCCGGCTGGTGGCGACCGCGGCCCAGCGCGCGCGCCTGCTCCCCGCCGGCCCCGCGGAGCTGCCGTGGTCGGTGACCGCGTTCGGCTCCGGGCGCTGCCGACTGATTCCTGTATAGGCATAACTTGTATGGCTGCACTTGAATTGCGTCCGCTCATTCCCTAGCTTCTGCACCCGTGAGCCCACCGACCGACTTCGCCTCGCTGGGTTCGCTGCCCGCCCTGACCGACGCCGACGTCGCGCTCTACCAAGCGGCCGGCTTCGGCCACTCCGCCGGGCTGGGGTCCCACCCGGCGGTGCTCGTGATCGACGTCCAGTACCGCACCACCGGGCGGGAACGGGTCCCGATCGAGCAGGCGATGCGCGAGTATCCGACCGCCTGCGGCCATCGCGGGTGGGACGCGGTCGACAACATCGCCCAGCTGCTCGCCGCCGCCCGCGCGAGCGGGACGCCGGTGCTGTTCCCACACGTGGCGGTCAAAACCGATACGACCAGCGGCGGCTTCCGGCTCAAGTCGCCGACCCTGGCGTCGGGCGACCACGCGGCGTATGAGTTCGTCGCCGAGGCGGCGCCGATCGACGGCGAGCCGCTGATCGCCAAGGATCATCCAAGCGCCTTCTTCGCCACCTCGCTGATCAGCCAGCTGGTCGCCCGCGGGGTCGACACGCTGATCCTGACCGGGGCCACCACCAGCGGCTGCGTCCGCGCCACGGCGGTCGACGCGTTCTCGCTCGGGTTCCGGGTGGCCGTCGTCGCCGACGCGGTCTTCGATCGCCTCTCCATCGTCCACGAGGTGTCGCTGTTCGACATCGCCGCCAAATACGGGGACCTGCTCTCGACCCCGGTCGCCACCGACTACCTGCGAGGAGAATCCCGATGAGGATCGACTGGCACAGCCACGTCTGGCGCAGTGAGCATCTGGAGCCCGAATGGGGTCCCGAGCTCGACGCCAACGTCGCCCCGGCACCGGCCCCGAGCGCGCTCGGCCACTACGACAGCCACCTGCGCGCAATGGACGCGGCCGGCATCGACGTCGCGATCGTGCTGGCCCTCGTGTCCTGCCACGTGGAGCTCGAGATCCCCAACGAGTACGTCGCCGATTTCGTCAGGGCCAACCCGACCCGCGCGATCGGGTTCGCCTCGGTCGACCCCAACGACCCTCAGGCGGTCGACAAGCTGCGCTACGCGGCGACCGATCTCGGCCTGCGCGGCCTCAAGCTGTCGCCGCCGTACCAGGGCTTTCACCCCCACAGCCCCGAGGCATGGCGCGTCTACGAGGCGGCGGCCGAACTCGGGCTGGTCGTCACCTTCCACCAGGGCGGGGTGTTCCTGCGCCGCGGCTTCCTCGAGTACGCCTACCCGTCGCTGCTGGATCGGGTCGCGCGGTCGTTCCCGACGATGAAGATGATCATCGCCCACGTCGGCCAGCCGTGGGTGCCCGAGACGGTCGCGGTGATGTTCAAGAACCCGAACGTCTTCACCGACCTGTCGGCCCGCTACGGACGGCCGTGGCAGCTCTACGGGATCCTCATGAACCTGCTCGACTACGGCGTGTGGGATCGGGTCCTGTTCGGCTCGGACTTTCCCATCTACGAGCCGGAGGACTGCCTGGCTCGCTTCCGGACGATGGGCCGCGAGCCGACCAACGGCCTGGCGCCGATCGATCCGGCCCTGATCGACTCGATCATCGAGCAGCGGCCGCTGTCGCTGCTCGGACTCGACATCCCCGCCCCGACACACCCCTAGTCAGGAGGCACGGCCGTGGACACGCTCGACCTGCTCGTCAGCTCCGGGACCGTCGTCCGTCCAAGCGGCGACCCCACCCTCGCCGATATCGGCATCCGCGACGGCCGCATCGTCGCCGTCGCCGAGCCCGGCTCTCGGCTGCCCGCCGTCGACACGATCGACGCCCGCGGGCTGCACGTGTTCCCCGGGGTCGTCGACCCCCATCAGCACGTCGGCGTCGGCAGCGGCGTCGAGGACTATCGCACCGACACCGCCGCCTGCGCCCGCGGTGGCGTGACCAGCGCGTTCTACATGACGATGGCCCCCAACGCGCTGTACGGCGATGTGCTCGCCGAACAGGATGCGGCGGCCGCGGAGCGGGCCCACATCGACTATGGCTTTCACCCGGTGCTGATGAGTCCCGAGCACCTCGGCGAGCTTCCCGAGCTGCGTGAGCGGTTCGGGACGCGCAGCTTCAAGTACTACATGCACTTCCGCGGCGACGAGGGTGCCTACCTCGGCGTCAGCGGAACTCATGACGGCCGCCTGTACGAGACCGTCGCCGCGGTCGCCGCGGTCGACGGCCTGCTGATGGTCCACGCCGAGAATCCGGAGGTCGTGTGGGTGCTGGCGGACCGCCTGCGCGCCGATGGCCGGGTCGATCTCGCCGCCTGGGACGACGCCCGCCCCCCGTTCGTCGAGGCCGAGGCGGTCCGCCGGGTCGCTTACTTCGCCGACCACGCGGCGTGCGATCTCTACCTCGTCCACATGACGACCCGGGAATCGCTGGATCAGATCCGGGCGTGCCGGCGCGACATGCCCGAGCTGCGGCTGGCCGCCGAGACCTGCCCGCACTACCTGACGCACACCAGTGACGACCCACGCGGCGTCGTCGGCAAGGTCAACCCGCCGCTGCGACGCGCCGAGCACCGCGAGCCGC